>DATARD010000086.1:0-12328 GCA_036264355.1 Thermoanaerobaculia bacterium | reverse complement strand
ACGAGAAGCCCGAGGAGGCGTGGACGGTCGAGAAGCTGGCGGACCGCGTCGCCATGTCCCGCTCGGCCTTCGCCGCCCGCTTCATGCAGGTCGTCGAGGAGCCGCCGCTCACCTACCTCACCCGCTGGCGCATGGACAAGGCCCGCCGCCTGTTGCGCGCCGGCACCGCCAGCGTCGGCGAGGTCGCGGCGCGTGTGGGCTACGACGCGGAGGCGGCGTTCAGCAAGGCGTTCAAGCGCTGGGTCGGGGTGCCTCCGGGGGCGTACCGGCGCGCGTAGATCTTTCCTTCATTCCCTGGTTCGCTGGTCCCAGCGCTTCGAGGTTCCGGCGTGCCATGCCGATCCAGGGATGATCCGGAGGGAGGGACGCCTCCCAGGTCTCCAGGGCCTGCTCGAAGCAGGGGCGGGCCTCTTCGGGCTGGCCCCCCCATGAAAAGGAAGTAGCCGAGGTTGTGCACGCACAACGCGGTCTCCGGGTGCTGCTCTCCGAGCGCCTTCTCGCGGATCAGGTAGGCTCGCGAGACGCTCCCGAGCGCCGCGGTGAGATCCCCTTCCTTCTCTTCCAGGAAGGCGAGATCGTTCAGCGTGCCCGCGAGGTCCGGGTGCTCCGGCCCCAGCGCCTTCTCCCGGATCTCCAGGGCCCTCTCATAAAACGCCCGGGCCTCGGTGCGCATCTCCGCGGCGGCGAAAAGGGCGGCCAGGAGGCTCAGGGCGGCCCTTTCCACGGAGTCTTCCGCGAAGAGCGCTTCCCGCAGCTCCAGAGCTCGTTTCTCGTAGAGCAGAGCTCCCCGGTAGTCTCCCGCCTGCTGCAGATGCTTCCCCAGATTGTGGCTGAGGGCGGCGGCCATCGCATCCCGCCGTTCGAGGGCCGCGTCGGTCACCGCGCGGAGGTGCCCCTGCCACGCCAGCAGCGGGAGAGGAAGTCCGCGTTCAATGCCCTGGAGCGACTCGTTGCAGACCGCCTCCTCGACCGCCGCGCGCGCCTCCTTCCCGGGGACCGCCTGGCGCGCGACGCGGCCACAAGCGGGTGGATCACCAGGGAGCCCTCGGCGCCGAGATCGAGGAGGCCGAGCGCGGCGAGGCTGCCGAGAGCGTCTTCCGCGGTGATCAGCGCGGCGAGGTCCTCGCTCTCGCCGAGCACGGTCTTCAGGAGAAGCGCGCGCGGGATCGGCTCGCCGGGCGCGAAGCAGGCCGCCCGCGCGAGGAAGCCGATGGCGCAGGCGTCGGTCGCGTCGTCCGGCGACAGCCGCTCGAAGCTCAACGCGAATGTGCGCCCCACGTGCGCCTCGTGCCCGGTCGGCGAGACCGCCGACCCGGTGCTGCCGAGCGACGGATGGGCGAGACCGCTCTTCCGCAACGCGGCGAGCACCTCCGCCGGCCGGCCGAACGGGGCCTGGGCGTAGCGCGCCATGAAGCCACCGGCGAGATGCAGCGCGAGAGGAAGATCGCCCACCGCCGCGGCAATGCCGTCGAGCGCCGGATCGTCCGCCTGATCTTCCGCTCGAAGGTCCGGCCGGAAGCGCCGCAGCAGCTCGCAGCTCGCCGCGCGCGGCAGAGCGGGCAGCGCGACCGCGGCGACGCCGAGCGACGGGTCCCAGGCCGAGCGACGGCTGGTGAGCAGCACGCGCGCACCGCCGAACCGGGGGCGCCAGCGGTCGAGCAGACCCTCATCCTCGCAGTTGTCGAACACGAGCAGGCGGGGCTCCGGCCCCTGCCACGCCGCGGTGACCAGCCGCACCTGCTCGTCGAGAGGGAGCCGGGGATAGTCGGGATGGAGCCCGAGCCCCTGCCCGCACGCGGCGGCCTCGGCGGCGACCGCGGCGGGATCGGCGAAGCTCAGCCACGAGACCCCGGCGGCGAAGCAGCGGCCGTAGCGGTGCACGAGCTCGCTCGCAAGCTGCGTCTTGCCGATCCCGCCGAGCCCGGTCGCGGCGACGACCGCGGAGTCGTGAAGCCGGCCTCCGGCCCCGGAAACCCCGGCATCGCCGCCGGCTTCGCCCGCCCGCGAGCCAACCCGGCGAGAAGCCGCTCGCGAGCCGCCTCCGGATCGAGCCCCACCAGATCGATCGCGACCACCGCCGCGAGCAGACCGCTCAGCGCCACCTCCCGCACCCGCACCGGCAGCAGCTTCGCCTGCCGCCCGTCCGGATCCTGCGCGAACGCCGCGGCCCACTCCGCCATCGCATAGAGCGATCCCAGGTAGTCCGGAGACAACACCGACAGCGTCCGCTCCGCCTCCGTGGACGCCTGCTGCATCTCGAGGACAAAATTGCTCCCCGGCCGGAAGTCCCAAGCCTGGATCGCCGCCTTGTACCCCGCCTCCTCCAAGGTCCAGGCGATCCACTCCGCCCATGGACGGTCCGCCTGGGTGTAGCTGATGAAGAAGTCGGTCATGACCGAGGTGCTTCAGGGTTCGCGACAGGGAGATGATAACGGGAAGAGCGGGATCGGGGAGGAAGGACTCGCGTGACCGCGCCCCCGCTGGCGCCCTGCGCGCCGCCGTCCTACCATGTCCACCCAATGGCCGAGCTGACGACGCTGGCGGAGGCGATCCGTGCCACGGTGCACGACGGCGACACGGTGGCGCTGGAGGGGTTCACCCATCTCATCCCGTTCGCGGCGGGGCATGAGGTCATTCGCCAGGGGCGGCGCGAGCTGACGCTGGTGCGGATGACCCCGGATCTGCTCTATGACCGGATGATCGGCATGGGGTGCGCACGCAAGCTGATCTTCTCCTGGGGCGGCAATCCGGGCGTCGGCTCGCTCCATCGCCTGCGCGACGCGGTCGAGAACGGCTGGCCGCGTCCGCTGGAGATCGAGGAGCACAGCCACGCGGCCATGGCGTGCGCCTATGACGCGGGCGCGGCCGGGCTCCCGTTCGCGGTGCTGCGCGGCTACCGCGGCGCGGAGCTGCGCACAGTGAATCCGAACATCCGGGACATCACCTGCCCGTTCACCGGCGAGGTGCTGGCCGCCGTGCCGGCATTGCGGCCGGACGTGACGATCATTCATGCGCAGCAGGCCGACCGGCAGGGCAAAGTGCTGATCGAAGGGATCGTCGGAGTCCAGAAGGAAGCAGTGCTCGCCGCCCGGCGCTCGGTGGTGACGGTCGAGGAGATCGTCGAGGATCTCCGGCCGCGGAGCCCCAACGCCGTGGTGCTGCCGAGCTGGGCCGTCGGCTATGTCGTGGCGGCGCCCGGCGGCTCGCACCCCTCGTACACGCACGGCTACTCCCGGCGCGACAATGCGGCCTATAAAGCCTGGGATGAGATCTCGCGGGAGCGCGACCGTTTCACCGCCTGGATGGCCGCGCACTTGCTGGGACACTGATCATGCGCTACACGCCGGAAGAGATGATGACCGTCACCGCGGCGCGCGCGCTGTCGAGCCGCGACGTGTGCTTCGTCGGCATCGGCCTGCCGAGCGCCGCCTGCAATCTCGCCCGGCTCACCCACGCGCCCGGGATCACCCTGATCTATGAATCCGGCGTGCTCGGCGCCAGGCCCGACGTGCTGCCGCTTTCGATCGGCGACGGCGAGCTGTGCGAAACGGCGCTGACCACGGTTTCGGTGCCCGAGATGTTCCGCTACTGGCTGCAAGGCGGGCGGATCACGGTCGGTTTTCTGAGCGCGGCGGAAGTGGACAGATACGCCAATCTCAACACGACGGTGATCGGTCCCTACGCGCATCCGAAAGTGCGGCTGCCGGGCAGCGGCGGCGCGCCGGAGATCGCGACGTGCTGCGGCGAGATCTTTCTCGTGCTCAAGCAGTCAAAGCGTTCGTTCGTCGAAAAAGTCGGATTTGTGACCACGCTCGGCCACGGCACCGGCGGCGAGGATCGAAAGCGCCTCGGCGTGACGACCCGCGGGCCGACGCGCGTGATCACCGACTACGCGGTGATGACGCCGGACCCCGAGACGAAAGAGCTGACGGTCGCGAGCCTCCATCCCGGGATCACCCGCGAAGCGGCGCGCGCGGCGACGGGCTGGGATCTCCGCTTTGCTGACGAGATCATGGAGACCGCGGCTCCTTCGGATGAGGAGCTGGAGGTGCTGCGCGATCTCCACCGGCGGACGGCGGCGGCGCATGGATCGCCGTCTGGAGCCGTGCAATGACCTCCGTGCTCCACCGCGAATCCGGCAAGGAGTATCCGCTGGCCGCGGGCGGCGAGGGAATGTATCTGCGCGACGCCGCGGGCCGCCAATATCTGGACATGAGCGGCGGCGGCGCCGTCTCCTGTCTCGGCCATGGGCACCCGGGAGTCATCGCGGCGATCAAGGCGCAGGCCGACCGGCTCGCCTTCGCTCATACCTCCTTCTTCTCCAATGCGCCGCAGGAAGAGCTGGCGGCGGTGATCGCTGGCCGCTTCGGGGAACCGGACGCCAGGGTCTACTTCACCTGCGACGGCTCGGAGGCCAATGAGACAGCGCTCAAGCTCGCCTGGCAGTATTGGCAACGGTTGGGTAAGCCCGAGAAACGAGCCGTCATCAGCCGCCGCTTCAGCTACCACGGCAACACACTGGGCGCGCTGTCGGTCAGCGGCAATCCGGCGCGGCGGGCGGGCTCGGAGCAGGTGCTCCACGACTGGCCGCGCATCGCCCCCTGCTTTGCCTGGCGGCACCGGGAGCCGGGAGAGACCGAAGCCGCGTATGGATTGCGTGCCGCCCGGGAGCTCGAGGAGGCGATCCTCGCGGCCGGCGCGGAGAACGTGGCGGCCTTCATCGCCGAGCCGGTATCCGGCGCCTCGCTGGGAGCCGTGCCGGCCGCCGCCGGCTACTTCCGCGAGATCCGCGCGATCTGTGACCGTTACGGCGTGCTGCTGATCCTCGACGAGGTAATGACCGGCGCCGGCCGCACCGGCAGCTATTTCGCGTCCGAGCAGGAAGGCGTCGTGCCGGACATCGTCACCCTCGCCAAAGGCGTGAGCGGCGGCTACCTCCCTCTCGGCGCGACGCTCGCCCGCGCCGCCGTCCACGAGGTGTTTGCCCGCCAGAGCTTCGCGCACGGCCACACCTATGTGGGGCACGCCCTCTCCTGCGCCGCGGCGCTCGCCGTGCAGCAGGCGCTGGAGGAGGAAGGCCTGCTCGCCCGCGTGGCCGGCGCCGGAGAGCGGCTCCGCGCCGCTTTGATGGCGGCCTTCGGAGAGCATCCGCACGTGGGCGACATCCGCGGGCGCGGACTGTTGCAGGCGATCGAGCTGGTAGCGGACCGGGAGACCAACAGACCGTTCGCCGACGAGCTACGGCTCCCGGCGCAGCTCAAGGAGGCGGCGATGCAGGAAGGACTGATCATCTATCCGGGCGGCGGACCCGCGTCGGCGGGCTACGGTCCTCATATCCTCCTGGCGCCGCCCTACATCGTGGAGGATCGCCACATCGAGGAGGGCGCCGAGAAGCTCGGCCGCGTGCTGGCGGCCTGTTTAGGAGCCCCACGATGAGCCGCCTGCTCGGCTCTCTCCTCGCAGCATTTTTCGCGCTCGCTTCGATCCGCGAGCCGGTCCTGAAGCAGATCCAGCTCCCCCACAGCTACTACTGGCGGGAGATGTATCTGCCCCAGCTGACCTCCGGTCCCTCCTCCGCCGCCTGGAGCCCGGACGGCGCATCCGTCGTCTACTCCATGAAGGGCTCGCTCTGGCGGCAGGCCCTTGGATCGGATGAGGCTGTGGAGCTGACCCATGGTCCGGGCTACGACTACCAGCCGGACTGGTCTCCGGACGGCTGTGCGATCGTTTTCGTCCGCCACGAACGGGATGCGATCCACCTGGTGCGCCTCGATCTCGCGACCGGCAGCGAGCAGGCGCTCACCCAGGGCGATGGAGCCGACCTCGAGCCGCGCTTCAGCCCGGACGGCCAGCGGATCGCTTTCGTCTCCAGCCGGTCGAACGGGCATTTCGATCTCTATCTCGCTGGTCTCAGCACCGCGGGTCTCACCGACGTCCGCCCTCTGGTCGCGGGCCGGGTGAGCGCGCTCGACCGCTACTATTATTCGCCCTCCGATCACGCGATCAATCCGAGCTGGTCTCCCGACGGCAAGCGCATTCTCTACGTCGGCAATCCCGAGATCGCCTGGGGCACGGGAGATCTCTGGTCGGTCGCGACGGACAATCCGGCCGATAGAACGCACATCCTCACTGAGGAGACCACCTGGTCCGCGCGCCCCGAGCTGGCGCACGACGGCAAGCGCCTGCTCTACGCGAGCTATCAGGGCCGCGCCTGGATTCAGCTCTGGCTCACCACGCCGGAGGGCCGCTCTCCCCTCCCCCTCACCTTCGGCGACTTCGATCGCCGGAACGCCCGCTGGTCGCCGGACGACACGCGCATCCTCTATATCAGCAACGAAAGCGGAAATACCTCGCTCTGGCAGCAGACGGTGCTGGGCGGCGCGCGCTCGGAGATCAAAGCGAAAAAACTACGCTGGAAGCAGCCGATGGTGCCGCTCGCGCTGAGCCTGACGGATGACCAGGGATCTCCCGTGCCCGGCCGCGTCAGCGTGCTCGCCGCCGACGGCCGCTATTACGCTCCGGACGACGCGTGGATCCACGGCGACGATAATTTCGATCGCAGTCTGCAGAGCCAGGAAACGCGCTATTTTCACTGCCCGGCGCGTTGCACCGTCACCGTTCCCGCGGGAGCCGTGACGCTCACCGCAACGCATGGCTTCGCGCACGCTCCGGCTCTCCAAACCGTACAGGCCGGCGCAGCGGGAGCGGCGGCGACTCTGACCCTGCCCACGAACGGTCTCCCCGCCCGTTTTGGTCCGCATCTCTCCGCCGATCTCCACGTCCACATGAACTACGGCGGCCACTACCGGCAGCGCCAGGACGGGCTCGCCGCCCAGGCCGCGGCCGAAGATCTCGACGTCGTCTACAACCTGGTCGTCAACAAAGAGCAGCGCATCCCCGATCTGACAGAATTCAGCACCACACCGCGCACGATCGGCGGCGTGACGATCTTCCAGGGTCAGGAATTCCATACCAGCTACTGGGGCCACCTCGGTCTGCTCCATCTCAACGATCATCTCCTCACCCCCGACTTCGCGGCCTATCGCCACACCGCCATGGCCTCCGCGGTGCCGACGAACGGCATGATCGCGGATCTCGCGCACGCCCAAGGTGCGCTCGTGGGGTACGTGCATCCGTTCGACGATCCCATCGTGCCGGAAACAGAGAAAAGCCTCAGCCACGCGCTGCCGGTGGACGTGGCCCTGGGGCGGACGGATTATCTGGAAATAGTTTCTTTCGCCAATCCGGTCGCGACCGCCGAGGTGTGGTACCGGCTGCTCAATCTGGGGTACCGTCTCCCCGCGGGAGCCGGCACGGATGCGATGACCAACTACGCCTCGCTGCGCGGCCCCGTCGGTCTCAACCGCATTTTTCTCCGCACGGCGAGCTGCGATCCCGAAGCCCTGAAAGCCGCCATCAGGAATGGTCACGGCTTCGTCACCAACGGACCGTTGCTCGGACTTCTCGTGAACGACAAAGCGCCGGGCGAAACCCTCGCGCTACCCGCCAACGGAGGCACGGTAACCGTGGACGCCGCCTTGCGTTCCATCGTGCCCATCGCCGACTGGGAGATCGTCTTCAACGGCCAGGTGATCCAACGGCTGGCGCCGCGGCCGGGCGGCACCTCCGGAGAAGCCACTCTGACACTCCCCATCACCACCAGCGGCTGGCTCCTGGTGCGCGCCGTCAATCCGCAGCCGAATCCCCTGGTGCAGGATCTTTTTCCCTACGCCACCACGAATCCGGTCTGGATCGAGGTGACGGGAAAACCGGGATCCTCACCGGCCGATGCGGCGTATTTCGTGAGCTGGATCGATCGCGTGATCGAAAGCGCGGCGGCTCGGGATGACTACAACACGGAGGCAGAGAAAAAAGCAGTGCTGGAGGATTTGCGGCGGGCTCGGGAGATCTACCGTCGCGCGTCAGCCGCGAAACAGCTCTGAGACCGGATGTTTGAAGCCCGGCAGGATCTCTTCCTCGGTCAAGACCTGCGCCTCGCCGAGAAGCCGCACCTCCGTCAGGGACCGATAGGAGAAGACCGCTTTCCGCCTCGGGTCCAGGATCCAGACCGCATCCACACCCGCGGCAAAATACTCGTCCAGCTTCTCCATCACCTCGCTCCACAGATCGTCTGGGGAGAGGATCTCCACGACCAGCTCAGGAGCGACATCGAGATAGCTCTTCGAATCGCGCCGGGAGTATCGCTCGTTGGAGATGAAGAGGACGTCGGCGGCGCGGACCGTATCGGGATCACGCCGGACGTAGATGCCGACCTCTCCTCCCATCACCCGCCCCCTGCCGGTCGCGCGCGCATACGCTTTGAGAGCCGCGCTCACATCCGCCTCAATCTCTCCATGGACATAATTCGTCGGCGGCATCGGGACGATTCTCCCCTCCACAAGCTCGCAAGGTCCCAGATCCGGCATCCGAGAAAGCTCTTCTCCGGTAATGGGCTGTTCCTGTCTCCGCTGCAGCAAGGCCATCGCGTACTCTCCCGCGGTCAGTATACGACGAAGCCCAACGGATGAGCGAGGCGTCTTCCTCCCCGGCCGTCCGTTATCATTGCCGGCATGCGCCTCCGACTCTTCCGCAACGCGACCCAACGCCTCCACTACGCCGGGCACGAGCTGCTCCTCGACCCCTACTTCGCGCCGAAGCATTCGCGGCCGTCGTTCACCGGCCGCTCTCCGAATCCGCTGGTAGATCTCCCCTGCTCTCCGGAGGAGATCATGGCCGGAGCCGAGCTGTTGATCGTCTCGCATCTGCACTCCGACCACTACGATCCCGAGGCCCAGCGCCTGCTGCCCAAGGACCTTCCGGTCATCTGCCAGCCGGGCGACGAAGAGACTCTCCGGGATCATGGATTCCGGCAGGTCACGCCGCTGGCGGACGCCCTCGAGTGGCGCGGCATGACGCTGACCCGCACGCCGGGCCAGCATGGAACCGGTCCGGCGGAGCTTGTGGACATGGGGACGGTGTCCGGCTTCGTATTCCAGGCGCCGGGAGAGCCCACCGTCTATTGGGCCGGGGACACGATCCTCTATGAGCCGGTGCTGAAGGTCATCGAGAGGTTTCGGCCGGACGTCATCGTCACCCACTCCTCCGGCGCGATGTGGAAGGGGTCCGGGCCGATCGTGATGGACGCTGCCCAGACTGTGGAGGTCTGCCGCGTCGCTCCCGGGAGTCGCGTGGTCGCCATCCATCTCGATTCGCTAGATCATGGCGAGGTCTCTCGGAGCGACCTTCGCGACAAGGCACGGGTCGCGGGGATTCCGGATACCCGTCTTCTGATCCCGGCGGATGGAGAAACTCTTGATCTCCATTCCTGATGTCCACCGCAGCCTCGCATTGGCTTCCGTGGCTCTCCTCACCGCGGCCGTGGCGATCGGCGCTCCGCGGCTGACCTCTGTCTACACCAGCCTGGACGCGACGAAGTGCCGGACCGTGGAGCGCCACGAGGCCGGCGCATCGTCCGCGCAGAGGTGCTCGGGGGTCGCCGGATATCATCTTCTCGTTCTCGACGACGACAACCGGATGTCGATCACTGTCGAAGATCCCAAGGGGGGCCAGCATCCTCTGGAGCTCTGGACGCTCGTGAGCTCCCACTTCTCCACCCTGGGCAAAACCGCCGAGTGGCGGGTGGACGCCACGGTCAAACCGGTCAAACCGGCCGCGCTCATCGTGCGCTTCAACGCGGCCGACCCGGAGACCACGAAAGAGACCTCCTCTCTCGCGGTCATCAAACTCAGCGCCGCTGCCGCCTGCCTCGTCGACGTTGTCCCGCCCGGCAAAGAGCAGAATCAAAAAGCGCAGGAGAGTGCTGACACCGCGCAGGAAAAGCCCTGCCGGACGGTCGCTCCGGTCCCCTAATCGCATGCGCCGCATCGCTCAGGGTCTTGGCGTCAGCGTTGCCTGTATAGCAGCACTGCTCTGTGGCGTAGCGATTTCCTCGCCAATCACAGCGGCTGGATGCGTGCAGCCGTCTTTTCAAAGGGTTTGCGTAGGGTCGGGTGTCTATATAGGGAATGGCTTCATACTCACCAATCAACATGTCGCGGAAATGTTGTCCGATCGCAGTGCGAGGACAAAACGGAGAGCTCAACCCATGGACATCCTCCAAGCCATTGGAAACACGTCGATGGTACAACTTCGCAAGGTCGTTCCACCCCATTGCGCTGACATCTTCGTGAAGCTCGAGTGGGAGAACCCCACCGGCAGCATGAAGGACCGGATGGCGCTGGCCGTGATTTCGCGGGCGGAGGAAGACGGGCGCTTGAAGCCCGGGGACACCGTCCTTGAGTATACGGGCGGCAGCACAGGCGCTTCGCTGGCTCTGGTCTGCGCCGCCAAAGGCTACCGCCTGAAGATCGTCACCTCGGACGCATTCAGCCAGGAGAAGCGGGATCACATGGCGGCGCTGGGTGCGGAGCTGACGCTCGTCCCCAGCGAGGGAGGTCTCACCACCAAAAAACTCATCTTGGACATGATCGAAACCGTGCGGACGATAAGCCAGGAGCCTCGCACGTATTGGATCAATCAGCTCAGCAATGAAGACAGCATCGCGGGTTATTACTCGCTCGGCGAGGAGATCTGGAGCCAGACGAACGGGGAGGTCGACGCTTTCGTACACGCCGCGGGCGCCGCGGCGTCCTCGCGCGGAGTCGCCACGGCGCTGAAGCGACACAAACCGAATCTCAAGCTCTTCGTCGTCGAGCCCGCGGAATCCTCCGTCTTGCTGGGAGGTCCGGCAGGGGCGCACAGAATCGAAGGAATTGGGATTGGCCGCATTCCTCCGCTTTGGGATCCGAGCATCGTGGACGGCATCCTGCCGGCCAGCACGAACGACGCCGAAACCATGGCGAGGCGTCTCGCGCGGGAAGAAGCCCTTTCGCGGGGACGTCGTCCGGCGCAAACGTCGTCGCCGCGATTCAAGTGGCCGAGCGGCTGGGGCCGGGGGCCAAGGTGGTCACGCTGATGGTCGACTCTGGACTGAAGTACCTGAGCACCGACGTGTACAGGAGCAGATAGGACACGGTCGAGGACGCCGTCTCGCTCGCAGGCGTAACTCGCAGGCGTAAGATGATTTGGAACACCGGGACTGATGCGTCGTTCTGGAATCGAGCTTTGCGCTCGTCCTCATCACCGCCGTGCCACGAAAAACATTCAGTGGCATCCCGGCATACCATGTGGCATAATAGCGATGCCATGGAGAAGCCCATCCACGCTGCGAAGGTTTCCGTCGGGCCGCAAGGCCGCTTGGTCATCCCCTCCGAAATCCGCCGGGAGATGGCCATCACCCCCGGCGATGTGCTCCTCGCCGTCGTGGACGGCGACCGCCTGATCCTCGAAAAAAAGGAGGCCGTGCTACGGCGCCTCCGGCAGCGCTTCGCGCACGTACCTCCGACTGTCTCCTTGTCCGAGGAGCTCATCGCCGAGCGCCGGGAGGCGGCGAAGCGCGAGGAGAGCGAGTGACCCCGGAAGAGGGATCGGCCAAGGCTTGGGTCCTCGATTCCTCCGCCCTCCTCGCCATGCTGCAGAGCGAGCCGGGAGGAGATCTCGTCCAGGAGCTTCTGGAAGCCTCCTTGATGAGCACGGTCAACTGGTCGGAGGTCGTGCAGAAGGCTCTCGACCGGAAGGTCGAGACGGCAGGTCTGAGGGACGACCTTGAGGCTCTCGGCCTCGAGATCATTCCCTTCACGCCAGAGCAGGCTGAGCGGACAGCACGCCTCCGGTCTCAGACCCAACAGTTTGGCCTCTCCCTGGGTGACCGGGCCTGCCTCGCTCTTGCAGAGGAGCGCACGCTCCCAGTCATCACAGCGGACAGGGTTTGGGATTCGATGGAGATCGGGATCGAGGTCCGCGTCATCCGGTGATAGCGACATAAAAAAGCCGGCGAGACGCCAGCGCTCCCGGGAGCTAATCTCCAAAAACAAACAAGCCCGGGGTCACCCCGGGCTCGTGATCCTTCAGCTTGATTTTTTGAGATCCCCGTCCTACGTGTACGCTTCGAGCTCGGTCCAGGTGTCCTCTTCGAGGACCTTCTTGATGTCGAGCATGAAGCGGTCGGCGTCGGCGCCGTCGACGAGGCGGTGGTCGTAGGTGATGGCGAGGTAGGACATGGTCTTGATGACGATGGCGTCGTTGCCGTCTTCGTCGGTGACCACGATGGGCCGCTTCTCGATCGTGCCGATGCCCAGGATCGCGACCTGCGGCTGGTTGATCACCGGGGTTCCGAAAAGGCTTCCGAAGACGCCGGGGTTGGTGACGGTGAAGGTGCCGCCCTGGGTCTCTTCGGGCTTCATCTTCTTGGAGCGGGCGCGGTCGGCGA
>DATARD010000101.1:0-13834 GCA_036264355.1 Thermoanaerobaculia bacterium | reverse complement strand
CCTTTCCTTCCCCCAGATCCTTTGGGTCGCCGAGGCTCCCCGCAGGATGACAGGTAGGAACCGTCTTGCTGGTCTCCCCTCTCCCGGGGATAGGGAGGTGGGAGCCGGGAGAGGGGCCGGGGGTGAGGGCGCTTTTCGCCCGCAGGTCAACAACCTCGCCTACCTCATCTACACCTCCGGCTCCACCGGACGCCCCAAAGGCGTTGCCATCGAGCACCGCAGCGCGGCGGCGCGGGTGCGCTGGGCCGCGGGGGCGTTCTCGCCGGAGGAGCTCGCCGGCGTTCTGGCGTCGACCTCGTTCGCGTTCGATCTCTCGGTGTTCGAGATCTTCGTCCCGCTCTGCCTGGGTGGAACGGTCTACCTGGCCGCGAACGCCCTCGAGCTTCCGTCGCTTCCCGCTGCCGGGGAGGTGACGCTGCTCAACACCGTGCCGGCCGCGGCGGCTGCCCTGCCGGCTCTGCCGGGATCGATCCGCACGGTCAACCTCGCCGGCGAGGTGCTCCGCCCGGAGGTGGCGGCGCGGCTCTATGAGAACGGCGGGGTCGAGCGGGTGATCAATCTCTATGGCCCTTCCGAGGATACGACCTACTCGACCTGCTCGATCGTCAACTGCGGCGCGGTGCGGGTGACGATCGGCCGGCCGCTCTCCGGCACCCGTGTCTCCTTGCTCGATCCGCTGTTCCGGCCGGTGCCGCTCGGCGTCGCGGGGGAGATCTGCCTGGCGGGCGCCGGGCTCGCGCGTGGCTATTTCGACCGGCCGGATTTGACGGCGGAGCGCTTCGTTCCCGATCCCCTGGGCTCCGCGCCCGGTGGACGCGTCTACCGCACCGGCGACCTGGCCCGCTGGCTGCCGGGCGGGGAGATCGACCTTCTCGGCCGGATTGACCATCAGGTCAAGGTACGGGGCTTCCGCATCGAGCCGGGGGAGATCGAGACGGCGCTGGAAGGCCATTCCGCGGTGCGCGAAGCGGCGGTGGTGGCTCGCGGCGAGGGGGCCGGCCGGCATCTGGCCGCTTTCTATGCACCATCCGGCGGGAGCGGCGTCGATCCCGAGGATTTGAAGGCGTGGCTGCGGGAACGGTTGCCGGAGCACATGGTCCCCTCGCTCCTTGTCCCTCTCGACGCCCTGCCGCGGACGCCGAACGGCAAGGTGGACCGGCGGGCGTTGGAGCGCAGGAGCGTTGCGGCGCCGTCGGGGGAGACTGCGCCCGGCACCCGCACGCCGCTGCGTACGCCGACGGAGAGAGTGGTGGCCGGCATCTTCGCCGAGGTCCTGGGCCTGGTGTCTGAGATGGGCGGCGAGGACGATTTCTTCGCCCGCGGCGGCCACTCCCTGCTCGCGATGCGGCTGCTGTCGCGGGTGCGCGAGACGTGGGGCGTCGAGCTGCCGCTGCGGGCGGTGTTCGAGACGCCACGTCTGGCCGCTCTCGCCCGGCGGATCGAGTCGCTCCTCCAGACGCAGGACGCGCGTCCGCTGCCTCCTCTTCTCCAGGCACCGCGCACCGGCGGCCTGCCGCTCTCCTTCGCCCAGCAGCGCCTCTGGTTCCTCGACCGCCTGGAGCCCGGCCGGCCGGTCTACAACATGCCGATCGCCCTGCGGCTGCACGGCGAGCTGCGGATCGCGGCGCTGGCGGGCGCGCTCGCCGCTCTCACCGCGCGTCACGAGGCGCTCCGCACCACCTTTGCCGATCGGGCCGGCGAGCCTTTCCAGCGGATCTCCCCAGGCGCGCTGGCCGGTGTGACCCTGCGCCGGGTGGATCTCCAGAGCCTTGCGGCGGATCGCCGAGAGACCGAGGCCCGGCGTCTGTTGGACGCCGAGGCCGCCGCGCCGTTCGATCTCGCCCATGGACCGGTGCTGCGCTGCCGGCTGCTCCGTCTCGCGGCCGGCGATCACCTGCTCCTGCTGACCATCCATCACATCGTCTCCGACGGCTGGTCTCTGGGTGTGCTGATCCGCGACATGCTCGAGCTGTACCGGTCGGCCCTGGAGGGTGTGCCTCCCGCTCTCCCGATGCTTCCGATCCAGCCTGCCGATCACGCGGTCTGGCAGCGGCAGTGGCTGCGCGGCGAGGTGCTCGCGGAGCGGCTCGCCTTCTGGCGGGCGAGCCTGGCCGGCGCTCCTGCCGTTCTCGATCTGCCCACCGACCGGCCGCGCCCGCCGCTGCGCAGCTCCCGCGGCGCGAGCGCTCCCCTGTCTCTCTCGCCCGCTCTCTCCGCGCGCATCCGCGCCCTCGGCCGCCGGCACGGCGCCACGCTGCACATGACCTGGCTCGCCGCCCTGGCCGCGCTGCTGGCCCGTTCCGGCTGCGGCACCGATCTCCCCCTCGGCACCACGGTCGCCAACCGCGACCGCCTGGAGCTGGAAGATCTCATCGGCTTCTTCGTCAACACCCTGGTGCTCCGCGTCGACGCGGCGGGCGATCCCACCACCGCCGAGCTGCTGAATCGCGCCCGCGAGACAGCGCTCGCGGCCTATGCCCGGCAGGACCTCCCGTTCGAGAAGCTGGTCGAAGAGCTGAAGCCGGAACGCAGCCTCGCCCATACGCCGGTCTTCCAGGTGCTGCTCGGTGTCCAGAACGCCCCGGCGCCGCCGATCACGCCGGCGGGCCTGGCGGTGAGCCCGCTGCCCATGGAGGCGCACACCGCCCGCTTCGACCTTTCGCTCACCCTGCTCGACACCGAGCCGGGCCTCGACGGGAACCTCACCTGGTCGACCGACCTCTTCGACGCCACCACGGCGCAGCGCCTGCTTGGTCACCTCGTCATTCTTTTGGATGGCATGGCCGGCGATCCCGCGTTGTCCGATCGCCGGCTCTCCGATCTCCCGCTCGTGACCGCTGCCGCGCTGGCCCAGATCACCGAATGGGGTGGCACGCCCGAGCCTGCGCCGGCAGATCTGTGCGTCCACGAGCTGTTCGCGGAGCAAGCGGCGCGGACTCCGGAAGCGCCCGCCGTCCGCTACCGCGACGAGATCCTCAAGTTTCGTGAGCTTGCCGAGCGCGCGGACCTCCTGGCCCACCATCTGCGCCGCCGACGCGTCGGACCCGAGGTGCGCGTTGCCATCTTCCTGGAGCGTTCCCCGGATCTCCTCACCGCGGTGCTCGGTATCCTGCAGGCCGGCGGTGCCTTCGTCCCTCTCGACCGCGCGGCCCCGCCGCGGCGCCTGGAGATGCTTCTGGAGGATTGCGGAGCCGCGCTCGTGGTGACCCAGGAGGGCCTCCTCTCCCATCTTCCGGATTCCTGGCAGAAGCGGGCGGTCTGTTTAAACGTGCCATTCCCCCCTCTCCCGGCGGATGGGGGGGCGATGGGAGAGGGGGGCCAGGGGGGTGAGGTCCCCCAGGTGCTGCCGGAGAACCTCTGCTATGTCATCTACACCTCCGGCTCCACCGGCCGGCCCAAAGGGACCCTCGTCCAGCACGCCTCCGTGGTCAATCTCGCGAGAGCGCTCCGGCAGACCGTCTACGCCGGCCTGCCGTCCGGGCTCCGGGTGGCGCTCAACGCCCCGCTCGCCTTCGATGGCGCGATCAAACAGGTGATCCAGATCCTGTTCGGAGACACGCTCGACATCCTCCCTGAGGACGTGCGCCTGGACCCCGCCTCCCTGCCTGTCTATCTCCTGGAGCATGAGATCGACGTCCTCGACTGCACCCCCTCGCAGCTCCGGCTCTTCCTCGCCGAGGACGCCTGGCACTCCGTCGCGCCGCCGCCGCATCTCCTCATCGGTGGCGAGGCGATCGACGGCGCGACCTGGGACCGCCTCGCCGCTGATCCGCGGACCACCGCGTGGAATCTCTACGGTCCCACGGAATGCACCGTCGACTCCACCGTCTGCCGCGTCGGGATAGGTGGTCCCGTGATCGGCCGGCCGATCCCCAACGCCGCCGTCCGCCTGCTCGATGCGGATCTCCACCCCGTGCCGGTCGGCGTCGCCGGCCAGCTCCACATCGCCGGAGCCGGCCTCGCCCGCGGCTATCTCGGCCGCCCCGACCTGACCGCCGAACGCTTCCAGCCCGATCCCTTCGCCCCCTTCTCCAAAACCGAGCCGGGTGAGCGCCTCTACGCCACCGGCGACCTCGCCCGCTGGCTGCCCGACGGCCGTCTCGAAATCCGTGGCCGCGCCGACCTCCAAGTCAAGATCCACGGCGTCCGCATCGAGCCGGGAGAGATCGAGGCGGCCCTCCTGCAACATCCGGACGTGCACGAAGCCGCCGTCCTCGCGGCCGGCGAGCCCGGCCACCTCCGCCTCGCCGCCTGGATCAACAGTCCGGGAGCGGCCGGCGACGACCTCCAGGCCTGGCTGCGCGACCGCCTGCCCACCGCGCTGATTCCCGCCGTCTTCCTGATCGCGCCGGAGCCGCTGCCCCGCACACCGAGCGGCAAGATCGACCGCCTCGCCCTCGCGGCGCGCACCCCGCGCGAACAGGCGCACCCGGACTTCGTCGCGCCCCGCTACGATCTCGAGGAACAGCTCGCCGCCCTCTGGTGCGACCTTCTCAGTGTCGAGCGCGTCGGCATCCACGACAACTTCTTCGCCCTCGGCGGCCACTCCCTCCTCGCCACCCGCCTCACCGCGCATATCCGCGGCCAGCTCGGCGTCGAAGTCCCCATCGACACCCTCTTCGAGCACCCCGACCTCGCCTCCCAGGCCGAATGGATCCTCAACGAATTCCTCCGCCTCTCCGGGCAGGATTTGGACAGCCTGCTGACGGAGATCGGGGAGGGCACATAGCAACGCTCTCCTCAGGGCGGAGATCCGAAGGACTCGGATCTCCGCGGAGGAGTGGAAGGAAAAAAACCATGCGGAGAGGTGGCCAAGGCCCCTCCGCACGGCACATCGATTGTCAAAGAACTTCTAATCCGACTCTCGATCGTGGCCGATCAGAGATTCAAGATTGTCATATAATGCCATCGGAATGACGTATTTGTCAAGAAAGGGTTCTTGACTTTTCTTCAGAGGGATGGTTCTATACGTTGCGACGATGGCTTGAACAGCTCAATGACTGGTCATCAGACGCGAATGATGTCTTGGTCAGATCGATTCCGTTTCATAATGAGCCGATTATGCTCTGGGCAGAGTCATTCCGGACCATCAGAAGGTCATGACGCTCTGAGCAGCGCCATTCCGGATTGCCAGAAGGCTCGGACAGCTTGAGCAGGGCGGCTTTGGAGTCTCAGAAGCCTCTGACGGATTGGCCAGCGCCATTCCGTCGTGGCCGGAGCGATTCCGGACTGTCAGAAGCGACGGGCGGTCTGAGGCAGGATTCTGCGGCGCGGCAGAGCCGAAGCCAAGCCGGAATGGGCCCGGGCAAGACGCCCGCAGCCCATTCCAGGCCGGCCGAAGCCTGGGCGAAGCAGATTGGTGTTCTTTGACAACTGAATCGTGTGAGAAGGGCTGACCGCCGGCCATTAGCGCCGGTCCGCGGTCCGCCCGGGGTGAGCCGTGTTCATGACGGCGCGCCCTCACCCCCGGCACCTCTCTTCCGTCGGAAGCAAGGGAGAGGTGCGGGGAGTGAGGGCGCCCCGCGGTCCGATGCGCGATGGCACGTAGCCCAGGGATTTATCCCTGGGATTCGGGCGGCGTATCCCTGCCCCCACCCCGGGCTGAAGTCCGGGGGCTATGTGCCTGAGCCCACAAGGGGCTAGATGAGGGAGCACCAAGTCGGCGCCGTGCTCCGGCTACTCCGCCCGCCCGAGGCAAGCCCCCCACTACTTTTAAGTTCGCTCTGTACAGGGCGGCGGCCACTTAGGCTGAGCCACTGGCGCTGACGCTCTCTCTCTACTTGACGACGGTCGTCGCGATGTTCGGACTGCTCGGATTGACCGCCAACGTCCGTGTACTGGGGACAACGACGAGATCCATGTCTTCCATGGGGATCGCTCCGAGCAGAACCTGGTTGCCGAGCACCAAGGCACCGACAAACCCCACCCGGTTGCCAAAACGGATCTCGATCGGGCCGACATAAGGAAGGAGCTTCCGGCTGTCGTCCGCGAGCGTCGCCTCCTTCTTGTCGATCTCCTCCAGCTCCAACTGAATCCGCACGTGCTCTGGTATGCACAAGTGCAGCGCCCCCGAGTCCGCCAAGGCCGCAACCTTGACAGGCGCGAGATCTGGCTTCTTGGGATTACGAAGCGTCACGTCGGCGTTGACCAAGCCCATGCAGACAGCATAGACGATTTGTTCCCTGAACGGGTGTCCGGTGATGCGGATTCTTTGGCGGCCCTGTATTGTTCTCTGGTGCGGGGGGGCGATGACTAAGCAACCGGTCCGGGTGGTGATCGTTGGTGGTGGTTTCGGGGGCCTCTACGCCGCGAAGGCGCTGGCGGGCACGCCGGTCGAGGTCACGCTGGTGGATCGCAAGAACCACCATACTTTTCAACCTCTTCTCTATCAGGTCGCCACCGGCGTTCTCTCTCCGGGGGAGATCGCCTCGCCGTTGCGCCGGATTCTGCACCGCGGCCGCAACACCGAGGTCCTCCTCGGCGAGGTCGAAGGCTTCGACACGGGCGCGCGGCGGGTGAAGCTGCAGGACGGCGCGGAGCTTCCTTACGACTACCTGATCGTCGCCGCCGGAGCGCGGCATTCCTATTTCGGGCACGAGGACTGGGCGGCGGACGCACCCGGTTTGAAGCCGGTCGAGGACGCGCTCGAGATCCGCCGCCGCGTGCTGCTCGCCTTCGAGCACGCGGAGCGGGAAGCCTATCTGACGGGGAAGCATCAGCCGCTGACCTTCGCCGTGATCGGTGGCGGTCCGACCGGGGTCGAGCTGGCCGGGGCGATCGCCGACATCGCCCGCCGCGCGATGGCGAAAGACTTCAAGGCGATCGATACGGCCACGGCCCGGGTCATCCTCTTCGAAGGCGCGCCGCACATTCTCGGCGTCTATCCGGAAGAGCTCTCGCTCAAGGCCGAGCGCCAGCTCCGGGAGCTGGGCGTCGAGGTGCGCACGAGCTGCCTGGTGTCGGCGGTCGAGCCCGGGCGGATCAAGGTCGGAGACGAATGGATCCCGGCCAGCGTGACCCTGTGGGCGACCGGCGTTGCCGCCTCTCCGCTGGGCAAGGCGCTCGGCGCGCCGGTCGACCGGGCGGGTCGCGTGCTGGTCGAGCCCGACCTGAGCCTCCCCGGTCAGCCGAATGTTTTCGTTCTCGGCGACATGGCCTTCCTCAAGGATGCGGACGGCACGGTCGTTCCCGGCCTGGGAGCGGCGGCGACGCAGCAGGGAAAGGGCACGGCGGCCAACATCCTGCGCGACCTGCGGGGCGAGAAGCGCGTCCCCTTCCGCTATCGCGACAAGGGCACCATGGCGACCATCGGGCGCAACCGGGCGGTCGCGCAGATCGGAAAGCTTCAGTCTTCCGGTCTTGTCGCGTGGTCGCTGTGGGCCTTCGTGCACGTCTTCCTGCTGATCGGCTTCCGCAATCGGCTGATGACCATGAGCGAGTGGATCTGGGCCTACTTCACGCGGGAACGGAGCGCCCGGCTGATCACCGATCTCGGCGACAAGGCTCTGCCGGAGTCCAGGGAACCAGATCGGTAAAGTATTGGTCCTTACCTATATTTCAGTACCGATGTTTACTCGCGTCGACGGCTCATCGTAGGATGTAAAGAGTTGCCACGCGCATTGCTGCGCCCGGCAGAGAGCTCGCAGATCCTCTTCCGGATGCAGTGGAGCGCTGAGCGGAGGTGCTAATGCAACCAGAGAGTCTTCCCGGCCCAACGCATCCTCAAATTCTTACCTCTGCGGACGCCGCGTGGCGCTTCCTGGAGCACGAAGGCGGCCTCGATGCAGACTTCTACGACGCCGCCACCGTCACCGAGCTGCGCGCCAGCCTGAGCCTTCCGGCAGACGAAACTGTGTCTGATGCCTTGGCCCGCAGGGCTGTTCCCGTCGAGGATTTTGTGGCGGCCTTCTTCAAGGCGGTTGCGCCGTACGCCGAGATGATGAATGACCTGCTGAACCTGTTTACTCGGGCCGGCGCTCAACGCAGCAATCACAACCTCCGACTCGACTTTGACTTCGGCCGCAATATCAAGCTCGATTTCGATCTCAACCAGTTCCGTGACTGGCTCGCCGTCTGGGAACGTGTCAGCGCTGCGACCCAAGTAGCGCAGTGGGACTATCACGCCCTCTGGGATCTTTATAGCGCTCTTCGGATCGAGCGTCCGCAGGAAAACGACGATCCACAGCTCATGGGTGCGGCGGGCACCGGTGCCGAGGCGTGGGCGCGCGAGTATATGGCGGGCCGTTGGCCCCGCATCGCTCTGCCGGCACCCACCAGCGGTATGCCCGGCCTTGACCGCGCGCTCGAGCGAGCTTGGCGCCTCTGGTCCGCCATTGTCCAGGAGAGCACCCGCGTCAGCAGTGATCGGGAGCAACTACGTGAGTTTCGCCAGCGGGTCCAAACCGAAGATCGAGAAGGAGAACCGCAAGCACTCTGGAACCCTCGTTTCCTCAGCATTCTCGACTCGGATCACTGGGCAGCATCGGTCGCCGCCGGTCTCTATGGCACAGCGGAGGAGGCTCGGCGGATGATACCAGGCGAGGAGCGCGAGGACTTCGCGCGTCGCAGATTGGCCACCTTGGACGAGCTCTTCGCTCGACAACCGGTCGTTGTCGTAGAGGCCGGCTCGTGGGCGCAGATCCTGCGAGATTTTCTCAACTTGCCGGTCTGGCAACAGCGCCATGAGCTTTACGGCGCCTGGGTCTGGACTCAAATGCTCGCTGCATTAGGAGGTTTCGCCTGCCGCATCCACCAAGAAAACGGCACCATTCATTTCTCCTTTGCGGGTTCGCATCTCGCAACGTTCCCCCGCCTGGACCCGGCGCTCCATATCTGGGCAGAGCTGCGCTCGCCTCTCACTGAGACGCCATGGGGCAAAGGGCGACGGGGCAAAATCCAACCTGACTACACGCTTCTGCATGATCCAATCACCAGCCGCGACTCCGCAGTGCTGGTAGTCGAGTGCAAGCAGTACCGCGCCGCCTCGACCCGGAACTTCATTGCTGCATTGGTCGATTATGCCCGTGGTCGCCCGACGGCCATCATAGTGCTAGTCAACTATGGGCCAGCACCGCAAGCCATCCTCGAGGAGAGTCCCGCCGAGATCCGCGACCGCCTTGTGCTGATCGGTGACATGCGCCCACGAGGGCTGGGCGTTGAGTCTTTTCACGAAACCGTCCGCAGCGCTGTGGCGCGCCGCTTTCCTGTCGGCGAGGCGCCGCCTGCATTTGATCCGACTATGGCTGCTGCTGCAACGGGCTCGCTGGCGGTCGAAAAAGTCGTTCTCACCTGGGCCGAATTCCCGCGAGACCTGGATCTCTATCTGATCTCGAATGCGGGCGGTGCCGAGACCAGGATCTTCTACGGCAACCACGGCTCGCTGTCGCAACCACCTTGGGCTGAGCTCGATAGGGATGCCCGGTTTGGTTCCGGCCCCGAGTCGATCACCATCTCTCGCCTCTCCGGCCGCTATCGCTGCTACGTGCACAACTATTCCGGCGAGGTGCCGCTCTCGGACTCAATGGCAACCATCGTTATCATCCAGCAGCAGGGAAATCTCAAGCTCACCTGCCCCCGCGAAGGAATTGGGCGCTATTGGCACGCCTTCAATCTCGATACGGCAACCGGCGCCATTGAAGTTGTCAATCGCATGACAGACTCAGTCCCGAGCTGATGAGGACGGCAGCACACTGGGGGCCTGATGGTATGCTGTGGACCGCCCCTACGAACAACGGCCCGATGGCGGACCGTATTACTACCTGTCCACCCTAAGTTTCCGCGGCAAGCGGTATCACGAGTCTTTCGAGGTGGGATGTCACCAACGACAACACCCAGTGTTTCTTCCAGGACAAATCCAATATGATCGGCTTCCGCAACCGGCTGATGACCATGAGAGAGTGGATCTGGGCCTACTTCCACGCGGGAACGGAGCGCGCGGCTGATCACCGATCTGGGTGAAAAATAGGGCGGCCCTTGTAGGACAAACGCTGACACGCGCGGTGCGGCAGTCCTACGAGCTTTGAGGGCTTGCTCCGGTACTGCGGGCGCCATGGACTCTTTAGGCGATCCGCGTGTCCACCAGGATGCACATCTGACACCGGCCTTGGAGCTGGCCGGCTGAGCGTTCTTATGACCGACTCATGACTGACTCCGGCCCCTCCGGCCTGTAAGGTAAGTATGCGAATCATTGTTCAGAAATATGGTGGTTCTTCGGTTGCCACGCCCCGAGGCTATCCGCGACGTCGCGCTCCAGGTGGTCCAGACGAAGCGCCAGGGTTTCGGTATCGTTGCCGTCGTCTCGGCGATGGGGCATACGACGGACCACCTGGTCGACATGGCGCGGGAGGTCAGCCCTGATCCGTCCCGGCGGGAGCTCGACCGGCTGTTGGCGACGGGCGAAGAAGTCTCCATGTCTCTTCTGAGCATGGCCATCCAGGCATTGGGAGAGAGCGCAGTCTCGCTGACTGGAGAACAGTGCGGCATCGTCACCAACGACGTCCACACCAATGCGCGGATCCTGGAAGTGCGGCCCGGTCGAGTCCTGGAGGAGTTGCGCCAGGGGAAGATCGTCGTCGCCGCAGGCTTCCAGGGAGTCAGTCAGGCGCTGGAGGTGACGACGCTGGGGAGGGGTGGATCGGACACCACTGCGGTGGCGCTCGCCGCCGCCCTGGCCGCGGAGCACTGCGAGATCTACACGGATGTGGACGGTGTTTTCAGCGCCGATCCACGAACCGTCCCGGCGGCACGGCGGCTGGATGTCGTCGCGGAGCCCGTCATGCAGGAGCTGGCGTGGCAGGGAGCGCAAGTCCTCAAGGCCGAGGCGGTCGAATTCGCCCGCGACAACAAAGTGACGGTCCACGTCCTCTCCACGTTCGGCTCGAAAGCGCGTACGGTGGTGCAGAGGTGCTCAGACGACCAGGGGAGCTATCGGCCGCGCCGCTCGGAGGTCGCCGGCGTGGCCGCTCGGAAGTACCTGATTCGGATCATGATCAGAGATTCGACGCATGCCGATGAAATTTTTCGAGTCCATTGCCCGGTACGACCTCCTCTTTGCGAACGTGGATGCGGCAGGCCAGCTCTCGACGCTGTTCCTGTCCGCGGAAGAGATCCCCGACGTCAGCACCTTCAAGAGAGATCTGGAATCGCGGTATCCCAACCTCGTAGAGATTTCCGAGGGGCTGGGGAGCATTGGGCTCGTCGGCTTCGGTCTGGGGTCGCGTCCTGTCGCACTCCACGAAGTGATGAGGGTCATCCGCCAAAGGGGAATCCAGGTGCTGGAAGCCTTTACCAGCCGCGAGTCACTGGCTTTTATTGTTCCGGTGTCGAGAGTGGAGGAGGGAGTGCTGCTCCTGCACCGTGCATTCGTTGAGGAGTGTGCGGCCCCTCGCGCGTGCGCCGATGGTCCGCCAGTGGTCCACAGCGCACAGAAGCACCAGGAGTCGGTTTCGAGATCCCGACGTAAATCATTGATTTTAAGGGGTGTACATGGTGCGCCCTAGAGGATTCGAACCTCTGACCTACAGCTTCGGAGTCACTCACCACCCGGTTTTAGGGTGTCTCACGCCGTAGCGCTTTCGCCGTTAAGTCTCGCAAACGCCTGTGTTTACTGGTATTATTGTGTCTCAGGGTGAAGCATGGCAGCGCGGCTCGTATTCGCCCCATATTCGCCCCAAGCTCCAAGAGGACCCAGACAGGAGGGAGACACGATGCCACGGCGAGCAGAGACCACGCTGACAGACACGGCCGTCAGGAAT
The DNA here is from genome assembly GCA_036264355.1 of Thermoanaerobaculia bacterium. Taxonomy (GTDB): domain Bacteria; phylum Acidobacteriota; class Thermoanaerobaculia; order Multivoradales; family UBA5704; genus UBA5704. The sequence goes on along the minus strand of DATARD010000101.1, from coordinate 2,081 downwards.
CTCCGGCCGAGAGAGACGCGCTACGAGGTGCGGGATGCCTCACGGCCTGGTTTCGGCGTGCGTGTCGAGCTGGACGGACGCAAGGTCTTCTTCCAGCGCTTCGGGACGCGTGGCGAGCGCCGGCTGAACCTCGGGACCTATTCGTCTTCTTTCGGGCTCTCCAAGGCGAGAAGCGCAGCCGACAAGGCGCGCGCGGAGTTTGCCGCGGGACAGGACCCCATCGCAGCCAAGAAAGAGGAGCGCCGCAAGGAACGCCAAGAGAGAGAAGCCCGGAAAGCTGCCCGCGAAGGCCAGCCCGGCCCGGGGACGTTCGCCGACCTCACCGAGCGGTATCTACGCGACGCTCGACGGCGGCGGCGCGAGCGGAGCGTCCGGGAGGCGGCGCGCAAGCTCAAGGTGGAAGTGCTCCCGGGGTGGGGTCCGCGCATGGTCGCCGAAATCCGCCGGGCTGACGTTCTGCGGCTCATTGAAGAGGCGCGGGAGCGCGGCGGGGTGTGCTCGAACCGCACGCTGGCCCTGGTCCGCGCCATCTTTCAATACGCGGTTGACCGGGAAGAGCTTGACGCGAACCCCGCCCTACGCATCCCCCGCCGCTTCCTCTACACCGAGAAGCCCCGCGAGAGAGTCCTCTCCGAGGAAGAGCTACGCGTCCTCTGGCCTCTCTTCGACCGTCTACAGCCCGCGGTCGCCGCCGCGTGGCGCCTTGTCCTCCTGACCGCGCAGCGCCCGGGAGAGGTGCTCTCCATGCGCTGGCGGGACCTTGAGCGCGACACCCGCGGCTGGTGGTGGAATCTGCCGGCGGAGATGACGAAGACGAACAGCGCGCACCGCGTGCCGCTCTCCCCGCAGGCTCTCGCGGTCGTTGAGGCACTCCGCCCGCTCACCGGCTCGACGGAATGGGTTCTCGCCTCCCGCGCGGACGGCAAGCGGCTCACCTGGCTTTCGCACAGCTCGGCGCGGCTCCGGGCCTGGTCCGGGTTGCCGCATTTCACGCCGCACGATCTCCGCCGGACGGCGGCAACTTGGCTCGGCCGCTCAGGGGTCCGTCCCGATACCATCGATCATCTTCTAAACCACGCCGCGGGCCGCATCACCCGGACCTACAACCGCGCGAGCTACGACGCGGAGAAGCGCCAGGCCGTGATTCTTCTGGGCGACCGCGTGGAAGCCGTTCTCGCCGGTGAGGAGAGGTCCAACGTGGTACGGATCGCGTGACGCAATGACGCGCGTATGGACTCCGGAGGAGCTTGGGGACTTCGAGGCGAAAATCAGAGCGGCCCGCTCTGGGGACGTTGGGGAAGCAACAAGCTTGCTCCGCTGGATCACCAGAATCCTAGAGCAAGATCTACCGCTCCCTGAATCGCTGCGGACCTACCTGGTCAGGGCGTTCCGAGAGATTACGAAAGATGAAGCCCCCGACGTCGGCATAAGACTCCCTCCCCATCCGAATTTTACGAACATGGCCGAGCTGAGGGAAAATCTTCGCTTCCTCGAAGAGACTCGCGACGCCAACACAGCCCTTAATCTCACGCGCCCACGAGGTCGCAAGCAAACCGCCCGCAGGGCTTCCATGGAAAGCGCAATATTCGCCATGATGGTCAACACCGAAAGGGAGAAAGGGCAAAGCCTGGAAAAGGCAATCGGAACCGTCGCGGACCAGATGGGTGTTTCCGACAAAACAGTAAGCCGCGCCTGGCACCGAATGAAGGACCAGTTGTATCCCAACCGGGACAGCAAATAGCCGATTTGTTGACCGTGACAGAGCCGTAGCGCCACGCGAGAATATGGCACGTCGTTCCTTACGACGTGGCAAGACAGGAGGCGCTGCATGTCCGTTTCCCCGATCATTCGCCCCACTCAGGCCGCCCGCTTGCTCGGCATTTCCCGAGCGACTCTATACCGCTGGGAAGGCTCCGGCCGGCTGGCTCCCCGAGTCATTCTCGGCCCGAACACAAGCGGCTGGCGAGAGGAGGATCTAGCGGCCTTCATCCGTGATCGCTTAAGGCGTCCTTTTCGCGTGGAGGCAGGCTTGCAAAAGGCCATGGAGACGTGCTTTCCTCTTGTTTGTCGAGAACAAGAGA
>DATARD010000033.1:0-18039 GCA_036264355.1 Thermoanaerobaculia bacterium | reverse complement strand
CCATCGAGACCGCCGACCAGCCGGGGATGCTGGCCAAGCTGACCGAGGTGATCACCAAGGTGGGGAGCAACATCACCCAGATCGAGGCGGAGACCCACGAGACCGGGCGGGCCTCGATCGGCGTCAACTGCCAGCTCCGCGACCGCAAGCAGCTCGACAAGCTGCTGCGCGAGGTGCGCAACATCTCCGGCGTCTTCCGCGTCGACCGTCGCATGGACGGCGGGCGGGCGGAAGCGATGGGGTGAGACGTCACTCCGCCGGCTTGCGAAAGACCTGTGCCAGGAGGCTCATCACGTCTCCCGCGACGGCTGGATCGCCCGTGCCCTGATCCAGAGCTGTCACGGCCGCCGCCATCTGCCGCAGCGTGTCGAGCGAGTCTGCACCGGGAGGCCCGGCTGCCGCCGCGGTGGCATGGGCGAGCGCCTTCAGGTCGGCGATCGAATCCGGGTGGTAGGAAGCGCTCAGGTGCGCCGCGATCGTCGCCGCGAGCAGTGCCAGATCCCGGGCTTGCGCCCGGGTGCCGTCGCCCGTGATCAGCCTTTGCGCCCCCTCCAAGGCGACCCAGGCGACGCCCCAGGTCTGATATTCAGCGTCGTTCTCCACCCGTGAAGTCCAGCCTTCAGGGCTCTTGCCTTTTTCCAGCAAGGCTTCGAACAGCACATCCGCGGCGGGTCCTTCGCGCAACACCGTCTCGGCATCCCAGTGCCGGAAGCGCCTCATCAGCGCTTCCACCTGCGCGAGCCGCTCGCCGCAGTCCGGGCAGATCTCGGCCAGATGACGGCAAACGTCCGCGGCGATGCCTCCGTCGGACAGCAGCTTTGCGATGTCGGTCGTCTCCAGATGTCTCATCTCATCCCTCCTCCCCGGGTGTCTCGCCGCGCCGGCCGGACGATCTTCAGAAGCTCCCCGCCCGACTCGGCGAGCACCCGCGAGCACTGGCCACACTGCCGCAGCAGGTGGACCACGATGGCCCGGTTCTCAGCCGGCGAGGTCGTCCCCGCGACGAACCGGTGCAGCACCCTGTCGGGTGGGTGAGCCCTGCATTTTGGATCGGGTTGTGGCGAGGCTTCGGCTTCTGTCGTGCTCATGAAGCCGGAACGATAACGGCAGGAAACGAACTGGCGACGTGAATGAATGAACTATGTCGAGCGCGTCTTCTCCCAGTCACAGAAGCACCTGGAGGTTTCGTGGCGAAAATTTTTCGGCTGTTCTTGTCCCAAAAACACGCCCAGCGGCAACTCTATATTTAATGGGCTCCAGAGGAGACTTCGCATGCGCGTGAGGAAGACAGGCGAGGGGAAAGCCCCGCGGAAGCCGCACGCGGAAGGATTGACGTTGCACGATGTGCGGGAGGCGCGTGGTGTTTCCCGCGATAAGCTGGCGAAAGACCTCGACCTCAAGGATTCCGACCTGCTCTCAAAGCTCGAACGGGGAGACCGGGGGATGAGCCGGGAGAAGCTCGATTGGGCGCTCGGTCCTCTCCAGCCGCCAGCCGAAGAAGTCGAGGCGCTGCTCTTTGCCCACCGGCTGATCCTCTCCGCTCCTCAGGAGGAGCCGGGTCTCACGCCGGCGGAGCTGGCGCGAATCAACCGCACCGCCCTGGGCGCGGCATGGACTGTCGCGGAAACTCTCCGCCCGGCGCTGATCCGCCGCAAGAAAGCCGAGAAGGCCGCCGCCGAGCTGCGGGAGGCGGAGAGGCTGCTGGGGCTGCTCAAGTCTCGCTCGACCGCGGACCGCGGCGATCTCGTCGCTGTCTTTCCGTGCTTCCGCACCTGTGCCCTGGTGGCCAGGATGTGCGAGGCGAGCGTACGGGCCGCTGCGAACTCGCCGGGCGCCGCCTTGGAGCTGGCCGGCTTCGCCTGCTTCCTCGCCGAGCGCGTGGATGGCGGCGAGGGCCGGCGCTCCCGCGCGATGGGCTATGCCAATGTCTTCCGCGCCAATGCGCAACGAGTTGCCACCGAGTTCGACACCGCGGACGCGACCCTCCGCCGCGCCCTGGGCCTCTGGCAGGCCGGGGTCGCCACCGATCCGGATCCTCTCGCCGAATGGCGCCTGTTCGACCTCGAAGCCTCTCTGCGGAGGGCCCAGAACCGGCTTGCCGAGGCCCTGGAGTGCCTCGACCGTGCCCGGGCCGCTTGTGGAGACGGCCCGGTCGCCGTCGGGCGCATCCTGGTGAACAAGTCGAGCATCCTGGAGAAGCAGCGGGATTACGCGGGAGCGCTCGCGGCTCTGGAGGAGGCGGCTCCGGCGATTGAAGCCTCCGGCGATCTGCACCTTCTGTTCTCCCTCCGTTTCGACAGCGCCGCGAACCTGCGGCACCTGGAGCTCTACGCGGACGCGGCGAAGCTGCTGCCGGCCGTGCGGGAGCTGGCGGTGGAGTTGGGCAACGCGCTCAGTCTGAACCGGGTCCTCTGGCTCGACGCACGGGTGGCCTTGGGGCAGGGGCGGGTCGCGGAGGCCCTGGCCGGTCTGGAGCAGGTGCGGAACGACTTCACCACGCACGGTCTTCCTTTCGAGGCGGCTCTCTCCTCTTTGGACCTGGCGGTGATCTGGCTGGAACAGGGGCGATCGGCGGAAGTGAGGGAGCTGGCGGTCGGCATGGGTTGGATCTTCAAGACCAAGGGGATCGACCGGGAAGCCCTGGCGGCTCTCGCACTCTTCTGCGAGGCCGCCAAGCAGGAGACTGCCACCGTGAGTTTGGCGCGCCAAGTCATCGCGGAGATCGAAACGATGCGCCCGCCGGCCTCACCGCGGCTTGCGGAAGGCTCAGCCTAATGGAGGCACCGGCCGTTCGGGTCGATGTAACAGCCCTCGTCCAGCGTGGCGGTCCGAGGCGTGCACCCACCGTTCGGGTCGATGTAGCAACCCGACTTCGGCTGACTCGTGGAGGCCGGTGGGGCGGCGAGGTGAGTTGCGCAGCGACCGTCGGGGTCGATGTAACAACCCTCGTCTCCTTGGCGCACTGGCGTGGCGGTCTGGGGTGTGCAGCGGCCACTGGGGTCTATGTAGCAGCCCGACTTGAGCCAGATGTTCGCGAGGAAGCTCCAAAGGTGGCCGAGGAGGTCCGCCGGAGCCGCCTGGGAGGCCACCGGTTGGCGCACGTCTCGGCTCTGCCCGGCGGCCGTGACCCGGGGCACGGTCAGGGCCAGGAACAGGAGAAGGAGGAGAGACAGGCGGCGGAAGGAAGGAATGGACATGACGAGGCTCCTGGGCGAACGCTCCGCCGCGGCCCCCAATGACCGCGGGGGCGTCTCTGCCGAAAAAAGACAGACTGACTATAGGGCATGCAGGACGACGAGGAGGGCAGCAGGATGGTGGTCCGGCGAGGTGATCCCCGGGTGACACGGTTGGTCGTGAAGGCCCTGCGCTCCATGACCACACTGACGCAGGAAGAGTTTGGCGAGGAGTCGCAGCTCAGCCAGAGCGACGTCTCCCGCTTCGAGTCGGGCTTCGACGTCCCCTCGGAGGCGGAGCTCAAGCGTATGGGGAAGACGGCGGACTTCGAGTGGCCGGTGGTCGTGCACCTGCTCCGCGTCTTCACCGTTTTGCGCTCGGCCGCCGACCGCCTGATTCAGGCGGGAAAGCAGCTCGAGGGCGCGGTGCTCGACGCCGTGCTCCTGGCGACGGCTCCCTACCTCCTCGAAGAGGACGCCGCGACGCCGGAGGAGCCGACTTTGGAGGAGGCGCGGCAGGAAGAAGCGGCCGAGATCTGGACGGCGCTCGAAACCTTCCCGCCTCTCCGGCGCCGGGAGCTGATCGAGATGGGACCGCCGCAGGCCCGGACCTGCGCCCTGGTGGCACGCGTTTGCGAGGCGAGCGTGAAGGCCGCTGCTCACCTGCCGGCCGAGGCTCTGGAGCTGGCGGATTTCGCCTGCTTCCTCGCCGAGCGGGTGGAGGAGGGCCAAGGGCGGAGATCCCGTGCGCTCGGCTACGCGCACGCCGTCCGCGCCAATGCACGGCGCGTGGCCAACGAGTTCGGCGCGGCGGACGCGCCGTTCCGCCGCGCCTGGAAGCTCTGGCAGGCCGGGGTCGCCGCCGATCCTGATCCCCTCGCCGAGTGGCGGCTGCTCGACCTCGAAGCCTCCCTGCGGCGGGTTCAACGCAGGCCCTCCGAGGCTCTGGACCTGCTGGACCGCGCCCGGTCCGCCTGCGGTGACGACCCGGTCGCCATCGCGCGCATCTTGATGAACAAGTCGAGCGTCCTGGAGAAGGAGGAGGATTTTGCCGGAGCCCTCGCGGTTCTGGAGGAGGCGGCACCGGCGATCGAAGTCTCCGGCGATCCGCACCTCCTGTTCTGCCTCCGTTTCGACCGAGCCGCCAACTTGCGGCACCTGGAACGCTCCGCGGAAGCGGCACAATGGCTGGAGGGTGTGCGGGATCTGGCCCGGGGGAATGCGCTCTGCCTGATCCGCGTCGATTGGCTGGAGGCGAGACTGGCCCTGGACCAAGGCCGCGAGGACGAGGCCCTTGCCGCCCTGGAGCAGGTGCAGAGGGACTTCACCGCCCACGAGCTTCCTTACGAGGCGGCGCTCTCCTCCCTGGATCTCGCAGTGCTCTGGCTGGAACGCGGTCGGACGGCCGAGGTGCGCGAGCTGGCGCTCGGCATGGCGTGGATCTTCCAGGCCAAGGGAATCGCCCGGGAAGCCCTGGCGTCGCTCACGCTCTTCTGCGAGGCCGCCCGGCAGGACGCGGCCAGCGTGGAGCTGGCACGCCAGGTTGGCCTTGAGATCGAGAGGATCCAGCGGCAAGGCCCGGCACTGCCGGCGGCTGGCTGAGTCTGGCGGCATCCATCAAGAGGCTGCGGGAGCGGATTTGAGGCGCGCCGACGTTCGCGGAGTTTGACCGCGCCGCCCGCCCAGATCCTTCCGTCTCGCGGAGCTCGCCCTCAGGATGACGGGATCGGACTGCTGCTTCCAGCACCTGTTCGTGGGAGATTACGGAGGATCTCCGGCTGTCGGCCGACCGGAGGTGGGTCTTCCACATCTGGAGGGCGGTGAGTGCCCTCCAGAAATGGAACACCGCCGCTCGGAGGGCGGTCATCGCCCTCTGGAAATGGGAAGATCCACGTGCAGACGTCGGTCATTGCTGCCGAGAGCTGAGCTGTCCAATTCCGGAGGGCAGTCATCGCCCTCCAGATGCGGCTCATCCATTTTCAGCGGGCGGTCACCGCCCTCCGGAATTGGATGACCCACGCTCAGAGGGCGGCGGGCGCCCTCCAGAATCCGGACACCGCCGGCTGGCGAGCGGTTACCGCGGAGTGGTGAGCGGTCTTCGCCGTCGAGAGTTGGGTTGCTGAATTCTGGAGGGCGGTGAGCGCCCTCCAGATTTGGAGGTTCCACATTCAGAGGGCTGTCAGCGCCCTCCGGAATTGGATGACACGGCTCGGCTCACGGGAGGTCGATCCGCGGTTCGCGGCAAGAAAAACGGAAGGGAAGAAGGAAGGGGAGGGGCGAGGGGCCGGCCGGGCGCTCAGCCCTTGGCCGCCCCGGCCTCTTTCTCTTCGACATGATGCTTGCGGACCGGCGCCTTGACGATCTTGCCGCTGCGCAGGCAGCGGGTGCACACCGACACGCGGCGCACGCGGCCTTCCACCAGGGCACGCACGGTCTGAAGGTTGGGCTCATCCTCCCCTTCGGCTCCGGCGCCGACGGGCCGATCACCGTCAAGGGGCACGGTGACCTGCTGGCCTATCTCGCCAAGTGCTGCAATCCGCTCCCCGGCGACGAGATCGTCGGCTACGTGACCCGCGGGCTCGGCGTCTCGGTGCATTCGGTCGACTGCCCGAACGTCAAGAACCTGCTCTACAACCCGGAGCGCGAGATCGAGGTCGAGTGGGAACGGGGGAAGAACGAGGTCTACCAGGTCTCGCTGACCATCGAGACCGCCGACCAGCCGGGGATGCTGGCCAAGCTGACCGAGGTGATCACCAAGGTGGGGAGCAACATCACCCAGATCGAGGCGGAGACCCACGAGACCGGGCGGGCCTCGATCGGCGTCAACTGCCAGTTCCGCGACCGCAAGCAGCTCGACAAGCTGCTGCGCGAGGTGCGCAACATCTCCGGCGTCTTCCGCGTCGACCGCCGCATGGACGGCGGGCGGGCGGAAGCGATGGGGTGAGACGGAGGCAAAAAACAGCGAAAACCCCCAAGACGTCCGGCGGAAGGTTGGTGCGCTGCTGAAGGCCTTGCGAGTCGACCGGAAGCGATGACCTGGCTGCGAGTGGAGCGGGAGAGAGGAAGAGACGTCACCTCGCTGAGTTGCATCGTCTCCAGTTTTTCGCCATTGTCTTGGGAGACAGCGCGTCGTCGTCGGAGGCGGGACGTTGTCGCGGGAGACAGTCCAGCGTCCGCGGAGATAGACCATCGTCTCGGCTCGCTTTCGCCCTCCTCCCGTACCTGAGAGTGTGAAGGGTTGCACAAACCACTCTCTACCGGAGGAGACCGCATGGCCCGTTCCCAAGAGCTTGCGCTGTGCCGTACCATCGTCCTTGCCGCCGCCGTTCTCGCCACTCTGCTCCAACCGTCGCCCGTCCGCGCACAGACCGACGACCCGCCGATCGAGTTTCCCTCTCTCGATGCGCCCTGGGGCGACCTCAGCCCCGCTGATGATCCGGACCTCCGGTTTTACGACCCGGAGCTCGTGCTGCCGCTCGATCCCTACGACGGCTCCATCGTCTTCCTCGATCCCGAAAGCTCCGATGACGTGGACGCCACCCCGGCCGGCGGTGACCCGTCGTACATGACGCCCTCTGGCGTGCTCTCGGCCCCGGCGCCCTGGGTGCCGCTCAACTGCGCCGACTACACGAACGTCAACCTGAGCTCCAAGATCAAACCGATTTCCTTGGCCGCCACCAACCCCCGCTACTTCTCCTTCAATGGCGTGCCCCTGATCCTCCTCGGCGCCTCCGCCGACGCCGGCTGCGTGCTCAACCTGGCGGAGACGAACCAGTGCAGCTACGCCACCTATGCGTCCGTCTTCCAGAAGTCCGACAACCTAACCGGCTCCGACGGCTACCCCATCTCCCTCAACAAAGTCCGCGTCTGGGTGGGCATGGGCTACGGCTACTCCGCACCGAACCGGCAGACCAACGTCCCCTTCTCCTGGCAGTCCGGCGGCTACTGGTTCCTCGACTCGAAAGACTCCACCTTCATCGAGCGCCTGCGCACCGTGGTCAACGAAGCCCGCAAGCACCACATGTTCGTGGAGGTCACCCTCCTGATCCCCTTCGAAGGCAAGGACTTCAACCTCGGCCCCTGGACCAAGACCAACTCCCGCGCCGCCGACCCGGCCGGCTCCACGAACATCGTGCCGATGGGTTTCTCGAGCGCCTACTACCAGGTGCTCAACGACACCGTCTCGCCGGACCAGGTGATGAACGAGAAGATGCGCGCCTACCAGGCGAACATCATCAAATGGACGGTCGACACTCTGTGGTGTTTCGACAACGTGTACTGGGAGATCGCCAACGAGCCGGAAGGGCTGGGGCCAGACAACAGGGCGGTGGCGCCGGCCGCCGTGGAGGCGTGGCAGAAGTCGATGATCGTCGAGGTGCACCGGGCGGAGAGGAACTACAGCAGCAAGCTCGCCTTCGGCCACCTGATCGCGGTGCAGCCTTTTTCCATCGCCGGAACCCTCGAGCTCTTCAAGGGAGTCACGGCTCCGACCGGCTGGGTGCCCGACCCGAATTTCCCGCTGGATTTCCAGGTGCTCAACGGCCACTACACGTCCGTCAGCGCGTCCCCCGCCGAGTTTCCATCCGGCGGCCACCCGCTCGACAGTGGCGCCATGGACATCATCCGTAACACGCAGCTCAACGGGAAGCACATCCCTTACGGCTTCAACGAGACCACCATCACCAACATCAGCGGCCTCCGCGGCACCAGGGCTCATCTGAACGGCGCTCCGGCGTCGGGCCGCCCGGAAGGGGCACGCGCCGAAGCCTGGGAGTTCCTGTTCGCCGGGGGCACCTCCTACGACCACTACGGCTACCTCGGCACCTACGATTCGGCCATCCGCCAACAGCTTGGCTACCTCATGAGCCTGTTCTGGAAGCGGAAGTTCGACCTGATGCCAGCCCCCTCTCTCACCCAGATCGGCAAAGCGGCGCCAACCTGGTTCTCGGTCTCCAGCGGAGGGTACGGAAACGGAACTTGGGATCCACGGACCAAATCTCAACGCTACTGGGCGGCGCTCGGCGTCGGCAACGCGCGGTTGGTCTACATCCATCACAGCACCCCCCGCTGCAAGGGCGGCAACCCGCCAGCCGATGTCGACTTCGTGCCGGGTTGCCCCGGTGCAATCAACGATCCTTTCGGCTCGTACGACGCCCGGATCTGGACGAGGGCTCCCGTGGACGCGAACGGCCACCCACTGCCGCCGGCCGGCTACCAGGACGCCTTCACGTTCCAGGCCGGGACCTACTTGTTCACCTGGATCGACCCGGAAACGACGCTGCCGATGGCCGGCGGCGCCGAGACGACCCTCTCCTGCGCGAGCCCATGCACCGTCACGTCGCCGGTCTACAAGTTTGATATTCTCTGGAAAGTCGTTCGGCAGTAGAAGGGAGTGACTCCATGAAGTGCCGCGTTTCTCTTTGCCTGTTCCTCACCCTTGGCTTTTGGGCCGCCGGGCTCGCCACGGCCCAGGGCTTCGGCAACCCGCTTACCCAGGCGCAGGTCGACTGCGAAGAGCGGCAGATGATGCGCCTGCTCCATCGGGTGGCGACCGACCGCGGTGGCACTCAAGCTTTCCTCTGGCGCTCGACGCCGGGCGGCGGTGTCTACCGCGGGCTCGTGGCGACGAGCAATCTCTTCGGCGACGGGGGAGACCCGACGACCTGGACGCACGACGAGAAGCAGATGCCGTTCGACCTGATCCTGAAGGCGGAGGACGACTTTCCGAATCCTCAGCGGCTCCGGCTGCCGCAGGGCACCCTGGTGCGCCGCGATGCCGCGACGAACCTCACCGCCTCGGCGGACATCCTCCAGTGGTTCATCCTCACCGTGGACCTGGCCCCGGAGGTGCCGGACCCGACGATGCCGACGGCGCCGTTGCGGATCAGCAACCGGCTTCTGGTGGGAGCCGGGCAGTCCGACCGTGGAGGCCGGAGCCTCGCCAAGGACGACCTGCTCTCCGCCTGCCACGCCGAGGTCACCGAATTCGACCTGAAGGTCTACTCGATCCTCGCCCGGACCTTCCGCGCCTCCTCGTGCCTGGCGATTGCAAGGGGCATATGCCCCGGGTACTTGTACCCGTTCAAGGTCGCTTTCTTCCGAGGGGTAGATCCGTTGACGTACCGCGCGAACATCTTGTTCTACGGAGACACCTGCTTCGATTCGTGCACCTACAGCCAGCTGACGACCGCCTACCTGCTGCACGTGCAGGTGGATACGAAGGGCAACCTCACCGGCGGCGACCTTCAGGCGCTCCCCTGGTGCACGGGACAGGACCAGTTGGCGTGCACGAACTATGAGAACCCTGAGCTCGGCATCTTCATCCTGCCGCCGCTGCGGCCGGGCCTCGAGCAGCAGGGCCCGGCGGAGTTCCAGCGGGCCGCCCAGTTGCAGCTCGAATCCAACGGGAGCAAGTACAACACGCTCCAATCCAACGTGAACTGGATCGACCTCTTGAAGGACACCTCCTGGAACGGCGGCTTGCAGCCGCCCAAGCCTTGAGGTGAAGCCCGGTGAAGCCCCCGGCCGGCCGGGGGCGGTCTTTCCGGCCCGGGGCGGTCAAGGCGGCGCCGGGGCGTCTCATCAATCGTCGAGTTGGATCTCGAACGCTCCACCATCCTCGGCGAGAGCATAGAGGCGGTGCGGGATGGCAGGGTGAGCCACAAGGAGGGTGATGGATTTGCGATCCCGGCGGGAGAGCTCCCAAGGGGCCAAGGGCTTCCAGGTCGTTCCTCCGTCCTTGCTCCGGAAAACTCCCTCGGTGGTCCCGGCGTAGAGGGTTTCCGAGGTCACTGGATCGACAACCAAGGCCATCACGCCGAAAGCCGGCAGCCCGCGACCGGGCAGCGCCTCTCAGGTCTCGCCGCTGTCGGTCGTGCGGACGACGGCTCCTCCTCTTTGACCCGAGCCCGCCTCGACCGCGTAGAGAGTCGCCGGCTGGCGCGGATCGATCGCAAGGGTACCGGCGTGCTCGGGAAGCTCCCGCCAAGTGAGCCCGGCGTCCTCGCTCTTCCAAATCTGCAGCAGGCTCGAATCGCCGTCGTCCGTCCAGGCGTACACCGTCCGCGGCTGGGCAGGATCTGGAACAAGATGTGACTCGAAGAAGAAGGGGCTGCCGTCAGGATTTCCAGCCAGGACCATGGTCCAGGTCTTCCCCCGGTCGGCGCTCCGGTACACGCCGTAGTCCATGCCCACGAGGACCGCTCCGGGCTCGGGGAACGCGAAAGAAAGAGGCCGGCTCAAAAGATCGAGGCTATGCTCCCAGGTCACGCCACCGTCGACCGACCGCCACACACCCCGGACGGGGGAGCCTGCGTAGATCAGCTTCGGGTCGGCAGGATCGAGGCCCAGGGCGGAGATACCCCAATAAGGGTCCGGCTGGCCCAACGGAGCCCAGGTCAAGCCGCTGTCGGTGCTGGAATACAGGCTGTCGTGCAGGCCATCGAGAGCGAGGAAGACCTCCTGCGGAGCGCCAGGCCGGAACTGGAGCGCGGTCCAGACTCCGCTGAACAGTCCCGCCTGCGCACCCGCCGTCCAGCTTTTCCCGCCGTCACGGCTCTCCGCGATGCCGTGGGACCTGGTGCCGACGTAGAGCGCGTGGGCATGGGGCGAGAAAAACGCGGTTCGTATTTCGTCACTTCCGAAGAAGTCTGGAGGTGTGGTTGGCCTTTTTGTCCAGGAATTACCGCCATTGCGGCTGATCCAGAAACCGTTCTGTCCGTCGCTGTAGATGCCGCCGGTGTACAGAACGGAGGGATTGAGCGGGTCGGCGAGCACAGGACCGAAAACCCGCTCCGAGACCACGGCCCAACTCCAGCCACCGTCCTCGCTCTTCACCAAGCCCGCGCCAAAGTCCAAGACAGCTTCGGCGTACAGGGTGCCGGTTTGATCGGAGCCCACGAGATAATCCACGTCGACGAGCCGGCCGCCGCCCTTCAGGCGGGCGGCAAGCACCGTCCAGGTGTGGCCTCCATTGTCACTGCGCAGGAGGCCTCTGTCGAGTGAGAGAAATACCGCTGCCGGCTTCCCCGGGCCGATCGTAATCGCGCGGATCGTGCTGGGAGCACGGACGAGTTGCGTCCAGTGGGCGCCGAGGTCGGTGCTTCCCCAGAGGATGTCAATGGCCGAGGCGAGCAGCGTGGTCGGCGCCGTTGGGACGAGCGCCAGGCGGTCAACGAAAGCAGGAGGACCGCCGAGGGCCGTCCAACTCGCCCCGCTGTCCATGCTGTGAACCAGTCTCCCGGTCCGGGTGAGGCCGATCAAGGCGCCTGGCTGCTCGCCCGGCTCGGCCAGCGCGGACACGACCATGCCTTCCGGGCTGTGCCCCACGTAGGTCCATGACCCGCCGTCGTCCGTGCTCCTGAAGAGTCCACCGGCAGTGGCAAACAGCGTCCGTCCCACGAGCATGGAGGGATAGAGCCCGCCTGCCGGGGGGCCGAACAGCGTCCAATGGTTCGGCCCTGCCGCTACGGGGGCTGTGGCCCCAAGCATCACCCCAACCAGAGTCAAGATTGCCAGCACTGCCGAAAGCGGATGTCGTACAGTCAGGATGTCGTGTTCTCCTGTTGAACCACGAGCTACCGAGTAGCTCGCGGCAGCATACCGCAGTCGGTACTCACCCCTGCCCGGCAATGACTCACCCTGGTCCGGAAATGACTGGGGACCGGCCGGCAATGACTCACCCCCGTCCGACAATGACTCACCCTCGTCCGGCAATGACTCGCCTTGGTCCGGAAATGACGGGGTGGAATCGGCCCAACGGGGGGGCTGACACCTGCGCGAGGGGTGAGGCCGGCTGCCGCCTCCGCCTGAGCCCCACTTGATCGCGGATCGCATGTCTTGCAATCCAACGAGCCTGCTGTTATCTTCTAAGGTTATGATGCGAGCTTCTATGAGGAGCGCCACCTGACAACGCGCGCAGGGAGCGCCCACAAGGAGGAAACCTGTGAAGAAAATAACAAGTGCAGGTCGCCTACTCGTCTGCTGCGGCTTCTTCATCATGGCTCTGAGCTTTTCGGCACGTCCGGCATCTGCAGAGTGCAATGGCCGGTGCCTGGTCAACCAGTTCGGGCGCGCCCCTACTGCAGCCTGAGCCTTTTTGGCACCATCCTGTGCGTTGAGGAGCAGGACTTCTGCGCTGAGTTCGCGTGTCCTTATGGCGCTCTGCCAGCCGGGCGTGACGTGCTCGCGAAGTGCTCCACGCAAGCCCTCCCGGCTGTATAGCAGGTCGAGGTCGTGGAGCTCAAGGCGCGCAGTTGATGATCAGGTTCGGCGCCGTCCGGCCCGGTCTCCTGGCTTTGGCGCTTCTGCTCTTCCCCGCGGCGATCCTCCGCGGTGAGGACAGAGAGGAGCCTCTCCTCCAGTTTGTCGATGATCGCGGGAGGCCGATCGCGGACATGCTCGAGGTCTGCTTCCAGGTCGACCTCCGCACCGAGTGCCGACGGATCGCCAAAGGTAAGGGTGTGCGCCCGCCGCGCGGTTTTTTCGGCCTGCGGATCGAGGGCGAGGACCACGGCCCGCTCAGTCTCCGGCGCTCTGACATCCCTGCTCAGCCAGATGGCTCGCTACGGGTCGCCGTAGCGCGCAAGGCATTGCTGCGTGTGACTGGCGTCCCGCCTCAGAAGCTCACGATCTCTCTCTACTCGCCGAGTGATCCCACCTTTCGCGAGCCTACTTTCCGTACCTCTTTGGCCCCGGGGAAGGCCGAGGTCAAGGTCCCCGCGGGAGAGTTTGTCACCGCGCTGACGGCGGCGCCGTATGCGCCCGACCTCCGGAGGCTCGTGTTTCGGCCCGCGGCACAGAGCAGGCTCGACTTCCGGGCGCGTGAGGGCTGGTCGTTGGTCGTCCGCTGCCGGGCCGCAACGACGGACCGGGGCGTGAGCGGGGCGGTTGTCGAGCTCGCGCAGGCTCCGGGCTATGGAAAGCCGGAGAGCCGGCTCGCCGCAACAGCTTCCGAGCGCGACGGACTGGCGCTGCTGTCGGGCCTGCGGGCCGACTTGGTGAGCGTCTCGGTGCGCCATCCAGAATTCATCACCGCCGAAGAGCATGGGCTCACAGCAGGGCCGGGCACTTTTGCGTTCCGTGACATCCCACTCGCCATCGGCGGCCGGCTCGCTGCTCATGTCACCGTGCACGGCCGGCCCCTGTCCGGCGCAGGTTGCCGGCTCTTCGCGCTGAGGCCCGGAGAGGCGGACCGCAAGGAGCCCTACGGGGAACTCTGGGTGGGGAAGGCTGACGAGCAGGGCCTCTGCCGCTCTCGGCGCGTCGCCGCTGGCGTGTACAAGCTGCGCGTGGAGGTCCCTGCGAGCAAGTCGGTCGTGAACCGGTGGATCGCCATTCCAGAGGGCCAGGATGTGGACGCCGACGTGGCCCTTGCGCCGGCACGGCTCAGCGGCACGGTGCGGCGGAGCAGGAAGCCGGTTTCTGGCTACCGTGTGCAAGCGATGCTGATCGCGCGTGACCTGCCCAAAGGAGCGCCCGCCGAGGACTCCGCCGAGGCGCCGACGGACGAGGCCGGTCAGTACGAGCTGACGCTCTGGTCTCCGGGGGTGGTACAGCCTTCATCTGCGCACACCCGCCGGAGTCGTCGTCGTCGGCCACAAAGAGCTGACGGCGGACGGAGACGACTCCAAGGACCTCGATTTCGACCTCGAGAGCGAGCCCATTCGCGGCAGGGTGGTCGATGAGCAGGGCAAGCCGGTGGACAAGGCGTGGGTTGCCCTGCGATGGGCCGGTGTGATTGTGACCGCCAGCGATTCCGAGGGAAAGTTCGAGTTGGACACCCTCGGCGAGGGCACCGGCGGCCTTTCTGCCGGCAAGAGCGGCTATCGCCCCTCGGAGTCGGTCGAGTTGCAGGTCGTGGAGGGACAGCCGCCGCCGGCCGTCACCTTGGTGCTGAAGCGAAAGGTCACAGCTCCCGGAGTCGTGGTTTCGGCCGCCGGGAGCCCGGTCGCTGGAGCCTTGGTCACGAGCATCCAGACGACGCTCGAAGGCGGCCCGCTGCCCTTCCAGTCGACCCGCTCCGCCGAGGACGGCCGATTCGAGGTCGAGGTCCCCGCGGGGCCCGCGCACGTCTTCGTCTCCGGTCCCGGCTGCCCCCTTGCGGCTTTCACTCTGCCCGCAGCGGGCGCAGACGGTAGCGAAGAGGGTTCACCTCCGATCTTGCGTTGCCCGGAGATGCCCGCCGCGCTGGAGCTCACACTGCTCGACGCCAAGGGAAAGCCCATGCCTCACGCCGGAGTGATCCTGCGGCGTAACGGCACGGTCGTGCCGCAGGCGGTCCTCGCTTCGCATGAGAGCCTCCTGGGCCTGCCGATCGAGACCGACGGTGCAGGACACCTCATCCTCGCCGGTCTCGCTCCCGGGGACTATGACCTCTTCTTGAACACCCTTTCGTCGGAAAGCCTGATCGCCGGCGGTCGCCCGGACGGCTTCCTCGCCACGGCGAATCTGCCGGGCTTGACGACGACCGAATTCCAGCTCACTCTGCGAGAGCCGTAGGCTCAGAGCCCTCAACGCCACGGTCCTGCGCTTCAAATGAGGGAGGTGATGGGGCAGGGGTGAAGGGGCGGGGGGCAGGCCGGCTACTTGGCCGCTCCGGCTTCCTTCTCTTCCACGCGATGCTTGCGGACCGGTGCCTTGACGATCTTGCCGCTGCGCAGGCAGCGGGTGCACACCGACACGCGGCGCACGCGGCCTTCCACCAGGGCACGCACGGTCTGAAGGTTGGGCTCCCAGGTGCGGGACGTCACGTTGTGGGCATGGCTGACCTTGTTGCCGAACACCGTCCCCTTGCCGCAGACACTACACTGTTTGGCCATTCTCTCGTCTCCTTCTCCAGGGTTCTCCAGGCCCGAGGCGCCACGAAACGGGGGCCAAAGGGCAGGAAAGAGTACCAGAGCGACCGCTCGGCCGCAAGACCGCGAAAGATCTCCCCGGCCTCTCCGGGACCCCTCGGCGCGCGGCAAACTCAAAAGACGTCTATGTTTGCGGGGTACTTGCGCGCTCTCCCCGCCTGGTGTAGAGTCTCGGCATTGGACAATTAGATAGACATAGATGCATTGGTGCCTTGACACCCGTGTCATTTGTTGGTAGCTTCGAGCGAAGCTTTAAGTAACCGACCGTAAGTTGCCATAAAGACTGGGCTTTTTAGGGGAGCTTGAAAACGCCGTGCTCTTCTCCCGCGCGAAAAAAGGTGTAGTCGGTCTCGACATCGGCAGCTCAGCCATCAAACTGGTGGAGCTGCGCGAGAAGAAGGGCGAGTTCCACCTCCAGCGCCTGGGTGTGGAGCCGCTCTCGCCGGAAGCCATCGTGGACGGCTCGATCATGGACTCGTCGCTGGTGGTGGATGCCATCCACCGCCTGAACGACCAGACCAAGATCAAGAGCACGTCCTATGCGACGTCATTGTCGGGTCACTCGGTGATCATCAAGAAGATCCAGTTGCCGGCGATGCCGCAAGAGGAGCTGGCGGACTCCATCCAGTGGGAGGCCGAGCAGTACATCCCCTTCGACATCAACGACGTGCGCCTGGACTACGTGGTGCTCACCGAGGGCGAGCCGGGGCGGGACAACATGGAGGTCCTGCTGGTGGCGGTCAAGCGCGACAAGGTCAACGACTACGTCTCGGTGATCAGCCAGACCGGCAAGACGCCGACCATCGTCGACGTCGACGTCTTCGCGGTGCAGAACGCCTATGAGGTCAACTACGACCTCGATCCGCGCAAGGTCGTGGCATTGATCAACATGGGCGCCGGGGTGACCAACATCAACATCCTGGCCCGCGGCTCGACCGTGTTCTGGCGTGACATCTCCTTTGGCGGCAACCAGTTCACCGAGTCTCTGCAGCGCGAGTTCAACATCTCCTTCGCGCAGGCCGAGCAGCTCAAGCAGGGCGAGTCGGTGGACCGCTACACGCCGGCCGACGCCCGGCCGGTGCTCGACCAGGTGTCGGGGGAGATGGCGTCGGAGATCCGCAAGACGTTCGACTTCTTCTCGGCCACTTCCTCGGAGGGCCCGGTCGACGAGCTGATGCTCTCCGGCGGCTGCGCGCTGACGCCCAACCTGCTCCAGGTGCTGCGCGACCGCTTCGAGGTGCCGACGGAGCTGATGAACCCGCTGCGCCGCATCCACTTCAAAGAGAGCGACTTCGATGGCACCTGGCTGCAGTCGATCGCGCCGATGATGGCGGTGGCCGTCGGCCTGGGCATCCGGAAGGCGGGGGACTAGCCGATGATCAAGATCAACCTGCTCTCCGAGGGCAAGCGGACCGTCCGCAAGGCGGCGAAGACGCCGTCCGTGCTGCAGGGACAGGACATCGGATTGTGGCTGCTCGCGGTCGGCCTTCTGCTCGGCGTCGCCGCGGTGGCCGGCTACTGGTGGAAGCTCAACGGCGACATCGACACGCAGAAGAGCGAGATCGCCGCCGCCAACCAGGAGGTCGAGCGGCTCGCCGCGGTGATCAAGGAAGTGGAGGACTACAAGCACAAGAAGGCCGAGCTGGAGCGCAAGATCAAGCTGATCAACGATCTCAAGCTCAACCAACGCGGCCCGGTGCGGGTGATGGACCACATCTCCCGCGCCCTCCCGGAGCTCCTCTGGCTCGACAAGATGACCATGCACCCCAACAACATCGAGATCGAGGGGCGGGCGTTCAACACCAACGCCGTGGCCAACTTCATCGAGAACCTGGACAAGGTGCCCGAGTTCGAGGAGCCGACGCTCAAGACCACGGATCAGCAGTCGGGCGGCATCTATAAATTCGTCATCGTCTTCAATTACTCGTTCGCGCCCATTGCCGCCAAGGAAGAGGCGGGCAAGGGTGGCGCGCCGGGTGCCGCGGCAAAGCCAGCTCCGGCTGCCGCGCCGACTTCAGGGTAGGAGGGGAACCCGGTGGCGTTGAAAACCGGACTCGAAGGCAAGCCCTGGTACATCGGGGCGGGTGTCGGCATCGCGGTCGGCGGCGTGATCTTCGCCTTGGGCTGGTGGCAGTTCCTCACCCCGATGAAGGATCAGCTCGCGGCCGGTGAGCAGCAGCTCGCCGACCTGCAGACGAAGATCCAGGAAGGGCAGACGGCGAAGCAGCAGCTCCCCAAGTTCCGTGACGAGGTGCACCAGTCCGAGGTGGAGCTCGACAAGCTGCTGCGCATCCTGCCGGCGCGGCGCAACACGCCCGACCTGCTGCGGCGCATCCGCTCGCTCGCCGAGCAGGGTGACTTCGCCCTCAAGCGGTTCACCCCCGGCAACCTGGCGGACAAGGAGTTCTTCAGCGAGTGGCCGATCTCGATCAACGTCGACGGCACGTACCACAACCTGGCGCTGTTCTTCGACCGCATCGGCCGCTTCTCGCGCATCATCAACATCGAGGAGCTCACCATCAACGCCCTGCCCGGCGGCACGCACACGATCAACGCGGACTTCAAGGCCAAGACGTTCGTGTACAAGGAGCCCGACGCGGGGGCCCCGCCCGGCGGACCGGCGGCAGGACCCAAGCCGGCTCCCGAGGGTGGTGGTGAGAGCCCGGCTGCCCGAGCGGCCCGCGGTGCCAACAAGGGCGGCGGAGGTCCGGACTGATGAAGCAACGTGCACTGGCGGCTTTCGCCGCCCTGATCATCCTGATCATCCTTCTGCCGCTGACGGGCAGCCCGGCGCAGCCGGCCAAGCCGCCCGCCAAGTCGGCCACTTCGACGCCACCGGCTGCCACGTCGCCCAAGCCCGGTCCAGGGAAGGGCCAGGAGAAAGCGCAGCCGCAAGGCCAGCCGCCGAGCTCGTCCGGCCCGGCGGCTGGCCTTGCGGCTGCGCTTTCTCCTGGCAGTCTTCAGTAACTTGTGTCCTGCTTCATTAATGGCACAGTATGTCTTTAATTGTT
>DATARD010000027.1:0-6353 GCA_036264355.1 Thermoanaerobaculia bacterium | reverse complement strand
GGCCACGCAGGGTGCCTGACGGCATCCTGCGGGCCGCCCCTACGAAAACAAGAAGATCGATTGTCGGGAAGGGGGTTCGCCTTAGAATCTGTCTCGTGCGATACGTTCGACTCCCTCTCGCCTGTCTCCTTGTCGTCGGCCTGACTCCTTCCGTCCGCGTGGCGGCACAGACTTTGCGCCTGGCGGATGACCGCGGTCAGGCGGTGAATGAAGCCCTGTCCGTCTGCTTCCAGGTTGGTACCGCGCCGCAGTGCACGGACGTGAAGCCGGGTGAGACGGTGCCGGTGCCGCCGTCTTTTTCGAGCGTCCGGGCCGAGGGCGCCCATCATGGGCCTATCTCGGCGCGCCCCCGCGAGCTGACGGCCGAGGGCGGCCAGCAGGTGCTGCGGGTGCCGCGCAAGGCGCTGCTCCATGTCGATCATCTGCCGGCCGATCCGTTGACCGTCTCGGCGTTCCGGCAGCGCGCGGAATCGTTCCGCAATCCGATCTTCTACGGCGCGGTGGGAGCCGACGGCGTCGAGATCCCGGCTGGCGATCTGGTGCTGGAGCTTGCCGCGCCGCGCGGCGCTCCGGATCTGCAACGGTTGTCCGCGGCGCCCGGAGCGCAGGTCGCGGTGAGCTACCACCCCCGGACCGGCTGGTCGCTCCTGGTGCGGTGCACGGCGGCGGCGGGGGGCGCGCCGGTCGCGGACGCCACGGTCAGCCTGGGCGCGCAGAGCGCGACGACCGGCGCCGACGGCCTGGCTCTCCTCCCGGGGCTGCAAGCGGTGGAGAGCCTGAAGGTGCGGCACGCTCACTACATCGCGCAGGAGATCGCCGCGCCGCCGGCCACGGTGGGCGCGTTCCTGGTCCACGAGGTGGTGCTGGAGCAGGGGGGCTCGGTGGCCGCCCACGTCACGCTGAACGACCAGCCGGCGGTCGGTACGCGCTGCGCGGTGCTCGCGGCACAGAGCGGCGAAGACGGCGAGGCCGCCAAGGTCGCCGAGGGTGTGGTCGGTCCGGGCGGCATCTTCCGCAGCCGGCTGCCGGCCGGCTCGTACACGCTGCGCGTCACGGTGGTCCAGGGCGGGGCCTTCCTCGATCAGCCGTTCGACGTGCGGGAGGGAGACGAGGCGCAGGTCGAGGTGGCGCTGCGCCCGGTGCACGTCACCGGCCGGGTGCTGCGCAGCGGCATGCCGGCGGTCGGCTACACCATCGCCGCTGAGGTTGAGGGGCAGGACACATCCGGCACCAAGCCGCCCGCGCTCCAGTCCCTGACCAACGACAATGGGTTGTACCAGGCGACGGCTTTCGTTCCGGGCGACTATCTCTTCCAGGTGCGGTCCGACATTGGGATTCCGTTGGGAGGGAAGAGGCGGGTCAGGCTCACACAGCCGGAAGAGACGGTGGATTTCGATCTCAGCGGCATCGCCGTCACCGGCCGGGTCATGGACGAGGAAAGCAACCCGATCGAAGGGGCCGACGCCACGTTGCGGGCTCCGGGTGGCGAGCTGTCGGCTACGACGAGCAAGGACGGGCTGTTCCAGATTCTGGTGCCCCCGGGGGGAAGCGGCGAGCTGTCGGTGAGCAAGCTTGGCTATGAGACGCCGCCGTCGCAGACCGTCTCGATCGGCCCCGGCCAGGTGGAGCTGCTGACTTTCGTGCTGAAGCGGCGGTAGGAGCCGGCAGAGTCTTACCGCCGTTCGAGCCCGAAAGCTCTGTACGCACCCAGGAAGAGGGCGGTCATCGCCCAGTAGGCGCCGAGGTGGGCGACGGCGCTCCAGGGTTCGGCGAGGTAGGGGTGGCGCGCGAGGTTGAGGACGACGATGGCCGCGGCGATGAGGGAGAGGGCCACGGCGAGATCGAGGAGCCAGGCGGGCGCGGCGGCCCGTTCGCGCCAGATGAGCTGGATGCGCAGGGCGAGTCCCGCGGCGAGGACGTAGAGGGCGCCGTAGACGGCGGGCCAGGCGAGAGCGGCGGGAAGAGTGGGGAGGAGACGCTCGGGCAGGCCGTCCAGCCAGGGGATCAGGAAGCTCAGGCCGGCGGCCGGCAGCCAGAGCGCGAAGAGGGCGAGCCAGATCCGCTCCCCGGGCGTCCACCGGCCGCGGACGGCCGAGAGGGCGACGACGGCGCCCGCCGCGACGCCTTGAAGAGCATTGTGCAGGCCCGCCAGGTTCCAGCCTCCCTGCAGGGTGAAGAACGGGCTTTCGGGGAGCAGCCAGCCGAGCGCCGCGACGGCGGTGTCCCACGCGAAGAAGACCGCGAGCCAGGGGGTGAAGAGCGCGCGCAGCACCTGCCGCGGCGTCGTCCGCGCCTCGCGGGTGACCCACCACAGCACCGCGGCCTGCCCGGCCGGCACGAGAACGAGCTGGACGAGATCGCCGTAGCGCGGGTCGACGCGTCCGAACGTGGCGGCCGAGACGAGGGTCTTGACGACCCAGAAGGCGCCGAGGAGGGTGAGCCAGATCCAGACGAAGCGCCGCATGGCGAGCCGACATCCTACCCCGGGTTTCCTCTGCTATGATCGGCGGCAAATCAGTTTGGAAGCCGGCGGAAATTTCCGCCGCGGCTTCGACCAGCTTTGCGGACCTCTGGAAGGAGGCAAGAAAGAGCATGAGACGAATTGACGTGCGCTGGTGGGTCTTCGCTGTCATCGCCGCCTTGCTGCTGCCGCTGGCGTCTCCCGCGGTTGCGCAGCTCCAGACCGGCGACCTCTATGGAAAGGTCGCCGATCAGCAGGGGCAGCCCCTGCCGGGGGTCACGGTCACCGTGACGGGATCCGGCTCCCCGCAGGTGCAGACCACGGATAAGGACGGGCAGTTCCGCTTCCTCGGTCTCTACCCCGGCAGTTACAAGCTCAAGGCGGAGCTGGAGGGCTTCTCGACCCTCGAGTATCCCAACATCACTGTCCGCCTCGGCGGCAAGGCGAACCTCGAGGTGACCCTGACGGCGGCCGTGAAGGACGTCATCACTGTCACCGGCGAGGCGCCGATCCTCGACGAGCGCCAGGTCAACCGCGGCGTCGACCTGCCGGCGGTCGCGCTCGACAAGGTCCCCACCGCCCGCGATCCCTGGTCGCTGCTCAGCCAGGCTCCCGGTGTCACGGTCGACCGCTTCAACCTCGGCGGCAACGAGAGCGGTCAGCAGTCGAACTTCAACGGCACCGGCTCCTCCTCGCGGGACAACACGTTCGCGGTCGACGGCGTCATCGTCACCGACATGAACGCGGTCGGCGGCTCGGCGAGCTATTTCGACTTCGGCGCCTTCGAGGAAGTGCAGCTCACCGTCTCGAGCTCCGACGTCACCATCGCCACCTCCGGCGTCACGGTCAACCAGATCACCAAGCGCGGCACCAACGAATGGCGCGGCCAGGGGCGCTTCCTCCGCACGGACGGCGGCACCCAGGCCAAGCCGGTGCTGCTCGACGACGGCGAAGGAGGCAAAGTCGCTGGGAACAAGATCGATCGCGTCGACGAATATGGCGCCGACGTCGGGGGGCCGCTGGTGAAGGATCATCTGTGGCTGTGGGCCTCGGAAGGGCGCAGCGATATCCGCAACATCGTCCAGGGCGGCCAGCTCGACGAAACCAAGCTGAAGGACTTCAACTCCAAGCTGAACTTCCAGCTCGGACAACAGGACTCCGGCGTGCTCCACTACTGGAACAACGACAAGCTCAAGTTCGGCCGTAGCGCCGGTCCGACCCGTGCCCCGGAGACGACGTGGAACCAGACCACGCCGGCGGACTTCTACAAAGCGGAAGACACTTTCATCCCGAGCTCCAGCTTCTATGTCAACGCCCTCTATTCGCACAACCCGGGCAAGTTCACCCTGACTCCTCAGGGCGGCCTCGACGCCGACATCTTCCGGGACGACGCGGGCGTGTGGCACGGCACCTTCGTCGACTTCGCCCAGAAGGCCACCATCAACCAGGCGAAGGCCGACGCCAACTACTTCTTCGACATCGGCGCCACCCACAACGAGCTCAAGTTCGGCGGCAGCTACCGCGACCAGGAGAACCACTCGGGCTCGGTGTGGCCGCGCGGCAAATACGTCGTCTCGGGCTCCTTCCTCGGCTATGAGGGCGACCTCGCACAGGTGGCCTTCCCGCGCAACCGCGCGGCCGCGGTCGATTCGCGGTACGACTCGGCCTGGCTGCAGGACACGCTGACCGTCGACCGCCTGACGCTCAACGTCGGCCTGCGCTACGACCATCAATACCTCAAGAACCTGCCGGTCTCCGACGCGGGCAACCCGGAGGCCCAGGGGCTGCTGCCGCCGATCTCCTTCGCGGGCAACGACGCGGGTGGTTTCAAGTGGAATTCGGTGGTGCCGCGCGTCAGCGCCACCTACGCCCTCGGCGAGAGCCGCAAGACCCTGCTACGCGGCAGCTTCTCGCAGTACGCCGAGCAGCTCGGCCAACTGCCGCTCGCGGGGCGCGTCAACCCGATCGGCTATGCCTACGCCTACTTCTACTTCCACGACCTCAACCACAACCTGCGGCTCGACCCGAACGAGGTCTCCACGCTGCAGTTCGCCTACAGCTACAACATCGATCCCAACAATCCCGCGGCGCTCGTCTCGCCCAACGTCAACGACAAGAACCTGAAGCCGATGACCACCGACGAGGTGACGTTCGGCCTCGACCATGAGCTGCGCCCCGATCTCGCGGTGAGCGTGACCGGCATCTGGCGCGAGATCCGCGACGTCCCCGAGCAGCGCATCTTCGTCGTCGACGAGACGGGCGCCACCCGCCTCGCGACGAGCGCCGACTGGGTGATCGACCACTATGACAACCAGCCGTTGCCGAACGGCAGGATGTCCGGCCCGATCCCGGTCTACGCCATCCGGGACGGCCTGACGCCGACCGGCGGGTCGCTGTTCACCAACGGTGACCGCAAGCAGGAGTACAAAGGCGTATCCCTCAGCCTCAACAAACGCCTGGCCAACCACTGGTCGTTGCGCGGCAACGTCTCCTATGCGGATTGGACGTGGAAGATCGGACCCCAGTTCCAGCGTTACGCCGATCCGACCAACGTGGTCGGCGATGGGCTTGGCTACGCCGTCCGCAATGGCGATATCTATTCCGAGCAGTCCTATGGCAACAAGACCGACGTCCTGGTGAGCTCCAAGTGGTCGTTCAACGTCAACGGTCTGTATGAAGTGGCGCCCGAACGCCCGTGGGGCTTCAACCTGGGTGGCAGCATCGAAGGACGGCAGGGTTACATCTCGCCGCCCTACGTCCGGGAGAGCGGCCCGATCGGTCATCGCAACGTGCTGCTCTCGTCCGACATCGAGGATTTCCGTAACCCCAACGTCGTGGTGGTGAACGGACACATCGACAAGGACGTCTCCTTCGGCGAAGCGAAGCTGAACCTGGCGATCGACGGGTTCAACCTCGCCAACCGGAGCTACGTCCTCCAACGGGAACGCAACGCGTTCTCGACCCGGGCCTACGCGGTCAACGAGACGATGAGCCCCCGGGTCTTCCGTTTCGGCGCCACGGTGCGCTTCCGCTAGACCGGCGCGCCGCGCCCCGACCGGTCTGGACGCCGGGGGGAAACCCCCGGCGTTTTTTCTTCTATGGTGTTCTCTCCTACAATCGGGACGTCATGAAGTGGGGACGTCTCGCCGCTGGGCTCCTGGGAGCCATGGTGCTCCTGGGCCTTCTCGGCGCGGCGGTTCCACCTCCCGCCACGCGGCCGGTTCGGCCGGCTCGACCCGACATCCTGCTGATCACCATCGACACGCTGCGCGCCGATGCCCCGGGGTTCGCCGGCGATCCCCAGGATCCGACTCCGGTCCTCGACCGTCTGGCCGCCCGCGGCAGGGTGTTCACCAACGCGCACGCTCACAATGTGGTCACGCTGCCCTCGCATACCAACATCCTCACCGGTCTCTATCCCTACCAGCATGGAGTGCGCGACAACAGCGGCTTCCGCCTGCCGGCGTCCATCCCCACGCTCGCCACCGCGCTGCGCGCCGCCGGCTACGCCACCGGGGCCTTCGTGGGCTCCTACTCTCTCGACCACCAGTTCGGTTTGGGCCGCGGCTTCCAGGTCTACGACGACCACTACACCCTGGGCGCGGACACCCAGGAGTTCGTCCTCCCGGAGCGCCGCGGCACCGAGGTGGTCGCCGCCGCTCTCGCCTGGTGGCGGCAGCCGGCGAGCGCGCCGCGCTTTCTCTGGGTGCACCTGTTCGATCCGCACGCTCCCTACGATCCGCCGGAGCCCTTTGCCACCCGCTTCAAGGACAATCCCTACCTGGGCGAGGTGGCCGCCGCCGACGCCGCCCTGGCGCCGCTTCTTGGTCCGCTCCTCGCCGGGAAAGAGAAGCCATGTTTCGTCGTGGTGACCGCCGATCACGGCGAGGCG
>DATARD010000018.1:0-7484 GCA_036264355.1 Thermoanaerobaculia bacterium | reverse complement strand
CAGGAGCTCTGGCGGAGCGACGGCACGGAGGCGGGGACGTATCGCCTGACCGATGTCTGCTCGGGCCGCTGCGACTCGGCGCCGGACCATCTCGCGTTCTCCCGCGGCCAACTGTATTTCGCCGCGGACGACGGATTCTCGGGGCGTGAGCTGTGGCAGAGCGACGGCACGCCGGGGAGCGAGCACCGGGTGCGCGACATCTGCCCGGGGCCGTGCAGCAGCAATCCGTCGGACCTGCTCGACACCGGCGACGCCCTGTATTTTCTGGCGTTGAACGGAACAAGCCAGCAGCTCTGGCGGACCGACGGCACGCCCGCCGGCACGGCGCTGGTGGCGACACCCTGCACCCTCCTGAGCGATCAGTTGACCTGTGCGAGCGGGCTCCAACAGGTGGGCCGCTGGGTCTTCTTCACCGTCACCGGGGACACCAGCTTCGCCCTCTGGCGCAGCGACGGCACGCCCGCCGGCACCGGCCCGTTCAGCGGCGTGGCGCCGAGCACGTCCCTCTGGCTGACCGGCCTGATCGTCGTGGGTGATCACGCGCTCTTCCTCACCCAGGACGCGCTCTGGCGGACCGACGGTACGGCGGCGGGAACGGTGCGGATCAAGGCGCTCAGCGACATCCTGCCGCCGCAGGTCCACGTCTCCGGAAGCCAATCCTGGGTCTGGAACGGACTGGTCTTTGTGTTCATCGAGAATTACAACTACGTGATCGTGTCGGACGGTACGGCGGCCGGAACGGTGAGCTTTCCTGCGTCCGCCTCGTTCTTCGGCGAGAGCACCTTCGCGCCGCTCGACGACGCGCTCCTCTTCATCTCGGAGGAGCATGGCTCGCCCACCAGCCTCTGGCGGACCCAGGGGACGGCAGCCACCACGGAACGGATCTTCGACCTCAACAGCCAGGACAGCTTCGACTACATCTTCGACATCGCCTCGCTGGGCGACCGCGCGATCTTCCGGGTCGCGCGAGGACAGTCCGTGACCCTCGAGATCTGGGAAACCGACGGCACGGCGGCCGGCACGCACCAGCTTGAGGGAGTCGAGCCCGGCACCGCCTCTTTCGAGCTGTTCTCCACCGGCTCCCAGGCCTTCTATCTGAAGTCCGCACAGCTCTGGCGCACCGATGGCACACCGGCCGGCACAGCACCGGTGCGTGACTTCGAGGACGGCCCCGGCTCCTCCGGTCCGCTCTCCCAGGCAGCTCTCGGCAGCGCGCTCATCTTTTCGGCCCGGACCTCCGAGCGTCAGGCTCCCCTCTTCCGCTCCGACGGCACCGCGGCCGGCACTGTGCGGCTGAGCGGCCCGGCGAGCGACAACGCGTCGTGGGCGGCGCTCTTCACGCAGGTCGGCAACCACCTCTTTTTCGCCTCCTCGAAGCTCGTCTCCATTCCGGGGCTCACCGAGCTGTTTTTCGAGCCGAACGGCCTGTGGTGGACGGACGGCACAAAGGCAGGCACCACCAGGATCTCCGCCAACATCGCCAGCAACAGAACGGTCGGCGTGCTGGGCCGCGAGCTGCTGTTCGCCGGGTCTGACACACAACCGCCCTACACCGGCGGCCCGGACGTCGAGCTGTGGAGCAGCCGCGGCAAGGCATCCGGCCCGGGCCCGAGCACCGTGCGGGTCAAGGACATCGATCCGTTCCAGGTGGACGTCGGAAGCCAGGGCTGCGGTGCGGCCAGCTCTTCGCCCGGACCCGGCGTCGCGATCGGAACGGGTCTGATCGTCTTTGCCGCCGACGACGGCACTACCGGCCGCGAGCTGTGGGCGACGGACGGCACGAAGGCCGGCACCCGTCTGGTCCGCGACATCAATCCGGGGCGATCGAGCTTCCCTCCGGCTCCCAACTGCGACCGCCGCAAGACCACCGGCCTGCCCTCCGATCCACAAGACTTCGTCCGCTTCCGCCAAGGCGCGCTGTTCACCGCCGACGACGGAGTGCACGGCCGCGAGCCGTGGTGGACCGACGGCACCTGGAAGGGCACCCACCGCGTCGCCGACCTCCGCCCGGGCGCCGCGAGCTCGTCGCCGCACGACCTGACGGCGTTCGGCAACGCGGTCTACTTCGTCGCCTCGGCGGACGGCCACGGCGAGGCCCTCTGGCGGACCGACGGCACCGCCCGCGGCACGGTCTTGGTCGACGATCTCAAGGTAGGAGGCACACCCTCCTGGGCGCGCAGCCTCACCGCCGCCGGCAGTCAGCTCTTCCTCGTGGTCTACAACGAGAGCACCGGCCCCGAGCTGTGGGTGAGCCGCGGCGACGCGGCTTCGACCCACCTGGTCATCGATCTGCGGCCTGGCCCGACGGGCTCCGCGCCGCAGGATCTCACCGCCGTCGGCAGCGTGCTCGTCTTCGCCGCCGACGACGGCGAGCACGGCGTCGAGCCCTGGCGCAGCAACGGCACCGCCGCCGGCACCGTCCGCCTCGGCGACATCAACCCCGGCCGCGACGCCTCCTCGCCCGGTCCCTTCACCCTGGCCGGCCCGTGGATCTTCACCGGCGCCTATGAGCCCGGGCACGGCCGCGAGCTGTGGGCCATCCCGCTGGCGGAGGTGCTGCGACCGTAGCTCACCCGAATTTCCCCCCTCTCCCGGCGGGAGGGGGGGCGATAGGAGAAGGGGGTCAGGGGGGTGAGGTCCTCTTGGGGCGCCGGGCCCGGCCGGTCCGGGCCGGCGCCTGGGCGAGCACGTCGTACGCGTCGGGCAGCGCGAGAGCGGCCCACTCGCCATACATCGCCCGCGAGTAGTGCAGGCCGTCCGCGGCACGCAGCGCAGGATCCGCACCGGCGCGGCGCGAGGCCGGCGTGACGTCCACGAACCGCGCGCCAGCCCGCAGCGTCTCCTCGCGGGCGACGGCGTTGAACCGGTCGATGGCCGCGGAGACCTGCTGCGGATCGCGCCCGCTCCGCTGCGCAAAGGGCATCACGCCCCAATCCGGAATCGACAGCACGACGACCTTGCGCGGCGCGCCGCCGGCAAAGGCGACGGCCCGCGCCAGCATCTTCGCGAGCTGCGGCCGGTAGCTCTCCGCATCGCCTCCCCGGTACTGATCATTGACCCCGATGAGCAGCGTCACCAGGTCGAAAAACCCCTTGGGCGCCTCGGAATCGATGCCGGCCGACAGCTCCGCGACCGTCCAGCCGGTACGCGCGATGATCCGCGGCTCCCCCACCACCGGGCCCTTCGGGCGGACCAGCTCGGCGAGCTGCACCGGCCAGGTGTCCGCCAACGGAACCCCTTCGCCGATGGTGTAGGAATCCCCCAGCGCCAGGTAGCGCAAGGGCACCGTGCCCGGCACCAACCCCGGGACCGTTGACGGCTCGCTCGGACTGGGAAACGAGCCGTCCGGGTCGCCGGAGCAGGCCCAGGCCACGCAGGCGGCGCCGAGGATCGACAGGGCCAACCACAGGGCCGGATGACGCATCCACGCAGTATGTCACCGGACAGAAACTGCCGGAAGAGCTTGCCTCTTGCCTTCGCCGGCCAAGCGCGGTAACCTTCTTCATAATATTGACGTAGGTCTATCAGTGCGGTTCAGGAAAAACCCGCGGGAGAGCGTGATGGCGAAGTTCTATAGCCCTCGACTTCCAGCCTTGGCGCTGTGCGCCGGATTGACAGCTCTCCTGCTGGTCCCTCCGGGCGCCTGGGCCAAGGGGTGTATCGATACCCTAGCTGGCCAGCCCGCGCAGCCTCCGGCCAATCTTTGGGGTGAGCTCCAGCCGGTCAACGTCATTCTCAACGCCACCGGCTACAACGGGAACCAGTTGGCGGACTCCCGTTTTCCGCAGGTGACCAGCGTCGACATCGAGAACGGCTATCTCTTCGCCTCCTACTGGGCCGGTTTCGGCATCTGGCAGTTGCAGCCGGATCCGGAAAACCCGACCGCGACGATGATGCGCCTGCTCGACGGCTGGCAGGGGGCTTTCCCCTTGTGGCCCACCGGCAACTCCAACGAGACCGACCAGTTCATCTACACCCTCGATGCGCCGGCCGGCGACGACACCCTGCTCGCGGTCGGCGGCATCTCTCCCCTGGGGCTGTCGATCTGGGACACCACCAACAAGTCCGCTCCGGTGCCCATGTATCAGGATGCCGTCAACAAGGAGATCTCCCAGGTCTACGCGGCGACGATCGGCGGCCGTGCCTACGCCTTCGCGGGCGGCGCCTTCTCCGGCAACGGAGAGTATGGCCTCTTCATCTACGACATGACCAAGGCGCGCGAGCTCCACTACAACCGCTGTGTGGAGAACGTCTCCGCGGGCATTCACACCTGCCCGGGCGTCTACCTCGGCAAGATCGGGACCGGCAACGACAAGACCCAGTACGTCGACGGCATCCACTTCGGCACCAAGAATTTCATCGTCATCAGCCCCGGCTCGTCGTCGAGCCACTTCCTGAAGATCTTCGACGTGTCCGACCCGGCCCACCCGGCGCAGGTGGTGGCCGGCTATACCGCGCTCAGTCTCTCGACCTTCACCTCGGGCGTCGCGCTCTGGCAACAGAACAACTCCGCCTATCTCGGGGCCCGCTTCGAGGGCAACCTCCAGGTCTTCGACGTGACCAATTGCCTGACCAACGGCTGCTCGGCGTTCCCGGCGCCGATCGCCACCGTGGCCCTCGACCCCTTGGTCATCTCCGACAACTGGAAGACGGTGGTGGGCTCGAAAGCCGGCGCCACGCAGATGCTCTTCGTCGGCAACCATGACCTGTGCCACACCGGGGACACCTACAAGCACAGCGAATACATCTTCGACATGACCAATCCCGCCCAGCCCCGTGACATCACGCCGGCTGCGACGACGACGTATCAGGGCGAGACGGTCGACTACTGGAGCTACTACTACTCCGACCTCGTCAAGGGCTTCGCTTTCTCGGCACCGCGCGGAGGCAAGTTCTATACCGCCCCCAACGGAAACTCCTATCTCTACCGAGCCGACCTGACCCTCTTCGACATCCACCGCTGGATGGGCAGCGGTACCCCGGCCGCCGCCTACATCTGGGCGCCGACCGTGGTCTATGCCGGCGACACCGTCAACTTCACCGACACCTCGACCGGCCCCATCACCAGCCGCACCTGGACCATCCAGGACGGCAACATCCTCACCGGCTCCGCCGGCATCTGGTGGCCGCAACCGGCCCCGGCCAAGAAGCCGCCGCGCAAGTAGACGGGCCTGTCAAGCTGAGCGCCGCGCCCGGGAGGCGCGGCGTTTCGGCTACTCCGCCGGCTCGCCCGCGATCCAGAGCAGCCCTTTGCAGAGTTGCCGGAAGCTGGGAGACCGATTCGCGTCCTTTCCTCTCCATTCTGTGCCGAGGTGGGGGGCCATCTTCTCCGCCCAGTCGACTTTGTCTTCGGATCTGGCACCCACCACGCGCTGAAAAAGCTCCCACGCTCCACAGATGCTGTCCGGCTCGTAGTCCTTCATTCTCTGGAGCTTCGCCTGGGGAAACGCCTCCCGGATCGCTTTCGGGTCGCCCAGGTAGAAGGCTTCTGTTTCTTCGATTGCGATGCGGAAGAGGACAACGGGCTTCGGATCGCAGTGATCCAGGAGCGTGACCAGCCGTTTCTTCAGATCAAGACAGTCTTGATCGTCAAGGTCAACGAGAACAACAACCCGATCGGTCTCCGGATCCAGTTCTTTCCCATAGGCTCTGAGCTTCGCCGGAAGCTGGTCGAGAAGCCCTTCCCTCCGGATGTCCGGGGCCTTCAGGGCATCCCCTGACAATTTGCCCTTGCCCCGGTGAAGGATCAGCTTGAAGGCGTGTTGAGGCAGCAAGCGAGGAAGCCATCCGCGAGCCAAGGCCTCTTCGGAAGGCCCCTCGACGAGCACGTGCAACCTCATCGAACGAACCGTTCATCGAAGTGATTGCTGTACCAGAGGCTACCCAGAGGAATCCCTTCATCGATCATGGCTTTGACGATGGGGATGTCCGCCGTCCTCAGAGCCTGAGTCTTGCCGTTTTCGTCCTTTTCCATCAACCAGACCTGGTCGGGGCTCAGAGCATCGACGAAGTAGGGTGAGTGCGTCGTGATAAAGAGCTGCGTGCGGTCCTGGTCCTGCTCGGCGTAGCGGATCAGCTCCCGCGCGAGCTCTTCTAAGAGCTTGTGGTAGAGGCCGTTCTCGGGCTCCTCGATTCCAATCAGGGGAAGAGGCTCTGGGTCCTCAAGTAGGATCAGATAGGCAAACATCTTGAGCGTGCCATCGGACATGCTTTGCTGATAGAAGGGATCCTCGTATCCCTGCTCGTTGAACTGCAACAGCAAACGACCATCAGGACTTTTCTCGTGGGTGATTGACTTCACGCCGGGGATCTTGCGTGCGATGCCGTCCAGGACTTTCTGGAACCTGTCCGGATGGGTACGCTCGAGATACTGCACCACATTGCCGAGGTTCTCACCCGTCCGGTTGAGGTGCTTCTGAGCTCCGGCAGGCGGCAGGATCCTCGCTGCATCAGGAACGAAGTACGAGAGGTACCAGCTCTCAATATAGGAGCGTAGCCCCACGATCCTGGGATGCTCCTTGAGCTGCCCGAGAGTGGTGATTCCGAGCCGCCCGACATCATCGAGCCCGACCTCCAAGGATGTCGCACCCTCTTCGGTCTCAGTGGCATCACCCGCCCAGACACGGCCCTCCCCTCTTTCCAAGCGGAGAAAAGGGTATGGCTGGCCATGTTTCTGACCCTTGCGTCTTTGGCGCAGCGTCTCCTCCACGACAACCGGTGCGCCGGCCAATTCGTCAATGGCAAAGCTGTAAGTGATCGGACGGCTCTGCGGGCTCTCCCGATAATAGAGCTCGAATCGGATTGGATCGGAACGCCCTTGACTCCGCAGCTTGGGAAAGCCGCCACGCTGCGGCTTGTCACAAGCTGTCTCGACACCCTCTCTCAAGCAATCGGCCATGAAGCCGAACGCATCAAGGAGCGTCGCCTTGCCGCTGCCATTGGGTCCAATGAAGCAGCTCAGCGAGGGAAGAGGGGTTCCCTGTCCATATCCCACTTGGCCGATGCTGACGTCGGCCAGTGCCTTGTAATTCCGGATTCTCAGCCCGAGCAGTCGCGCCATGGAGAAACTCTATCAGGAGAACTCCCCTACGGCATCCGCCCCTCCAAAATCGCCCCCAGCTTGGCGGCGTCGATGTTGCCGCCCGACACGATGCACACCACCTTCTTCCCCTTCTCCGCCGAGGCCAGCGCGGCGGCGACCGGGGTGGCTCCGGCTCCTTCGGCGATGACGCGGTTGCGCTCGGCGAGGAGACGGACGGCGGCGGCGACTTCTTCCAGGGGGACGACTTTGGAGCCGGCGAGGAGACGGCTGACGAGCGGCCACATTTCGGGGAGGAGGCTCTTGCCTCCGATGCCGTCCACGAAGCTGGGCTGGTAGTCGATCGCTTGCGGCGCGCCGGCGGCGAGCGAGGCCGCGAGCGGCGCGGCGGTCGCGACCTCACAGCCCCAGACCGGCACTCCCGGACGCAGCGCCTCGAAGACCG
>DATARD010000014.1:0-38957 GCA_036264355.1 Thermoanaerobaculia bacterium | reverse complement strand
ACGGGGAGCGAGCCGCAGACGACGGGGAGCGAGCCGCAGACGACGGGGAGCGAGCCGCAGACGATGGGGAGCGAGCCGCAGACGATGGGGATCGAGGCGCAGACCATGGGGAGCGAGCCAAGAAAAGGGGGGCATGGCTTGTGGCCACGCCCCCGGGGAAGGCGTTACGGGTGCGGCGGCGTGGGCGTCGGCGGCTGCACCGGAATGGTTCCCGGCTTCACCGGCTTGCCATCAAGCCCGACCAACCGAAGACGAGGCTGAGGCCGGAAGGGCTGCTGGCCGAACTCCACCAGCTTCTCCGACTGGGTGCCATAATGCTGCCGGACCCCGACATCCAGGAAGGTGATCATCCTCTGCCCCTCGTTGTTGAGCGCCGCGAGACGTTTCGAGATCTCCTGTTTGGACGCGGTGAGACTCGCCTGCTGCGTTGTGAGATCTTTCAGCTCGGTCAGCATCGCATCGACTTTTTGCCGGGGCACCTCCATGTGGGGGAGGTCCGCACTGTTTGCCGCCAAGGCCGCACTCCGGAGCTCCAGATTCTTCTGAGTTACCGCGAAGGTCTTGCGTGACATTCAAGTCTCCTCCTCTGAGTCAGTCTGTTTGTCTGTTTGACGGTGAACGACCGGACTACCCGAGCTGCTCGGCGAGATCGAGCACGCCTTCGGTGATGCCCCGGTCAAGACCCTTGGAGCGGCCGGTGAGGGCGAGGACGATGGTGCTGCCGGCCATCGAAACCCGCAGCGGCTGTTTCTCCTGGCGTGCCAGCAGCGACGCGAAGGCCAGGTAGGAGGCCGCCACCAGCGGGTCGGAGAACTGCCGCACCCGGTCGATGGCCTTTCCCTCCCGCAGCAGCTTCCAGCCCTGCATCCGCTTGAGGCGCAACTGCACCCTTTCGGCCTTGAGCCGCTCCTGCGCCTGATTCCGCGACACCGCCATCGCGGACCCGAGGGCGTCGTCCTGCCCCGCCACGCGCTTCCTCATCAGGGCCAGCGACTCCTCCTCCTGGACGCGCTCCGCCTTCAACTTCTCGACAATGGGCTCGCTCATGTGAGCTCTCCTGGGGCTTCCCGCTGCCATCATGACGGCGGGCCTTGAGGCGGCTCTCGGTACTCGTACCGTGCCGACAGGGACAGTATACGTACACGATTATCCCGTGTCAAGTACCAAAACGCCATATTGAGTTTCAGTATCGTACGAAGGCCGTAGCCGTGGTACTCTGCGCGTCATGGCGGCCAGAGACACAGAGCCCCGGGAGGTCCGCATTGCGCGCGAAGCTCTTCGCCGGATGCTGCGGGGAAATTCGCTCAGTCAACTCTCGATCGAGGTCGGGAAGGCCAGGAACTATCTAGCCCGGCTGCTGAATGGGGATATCCCGTTCACGTTCAGCGCGGCGGTCGATGCGCTTCACGCGGCGAAGCTGGCGCCGGGCGATTACTTCGGGCAGCTTGCTCTGGAGTGCTCGGGGGCGGCAGAGGACGATGCGGTGCGGGATCTGGTGGAGTCGTTCGGGACCCCGCCGGGTCTGCGCCGGATCGAGGAGCGCGTGGACGAAATCAACGAGCGGCTGATCCAGATCGCTTCGAAGCTCGCCCAGGAATAGCCGGTGGCGCTCAGGCGGCAACCGCGAATTGGTGGCGGCTGAGCAGCCGTCCGGCGCGGTTCAAGAGAGCTTGCGAGCGGGCTCTGTCGCGGCCTGCGCGCAGGAGAGCTCGCGCGAGGCGGGAATCTCGGCTGATCCCCAGGTAGTCCAGAAGGTTGAGAGCCTCGACCATCACGAGCTCCAACTGGTGCCACCGTCTGCGTGACGCAAAGAAGGAGCCGAGCTCAAAGAGCACCTTGCCGCTCTCGTAAGGGAGCTGGAGCTCGATGGCGGTTCGCGCCGTCTTCCTGAATGCGCGCTCGGCTGTCTCGTCGGAGCTGGCTCGCCCAAAAGAAGCAGCGATCTGAGCGAAGAGCCACTGGCCGCGGAGTTGGAGCATCTGATCACCCGCGGTTGCATAAACCGGCTGAAGGCGTTCATAAAGGCTCAATGCTTCTACGGAACGCCCCATCATTGCGAGCGCGTCAACGCTATTGTGCCGGCACAACAGGTACAAACGCGGGTCGCTGCCCCATGGGATGAGCCGATTGGCTCTGCTGAGATGTTGCAAGGCAGCGACATATTTCCCGCTCTGGCATTCTAGGATCGCGAGCTGGTTTAGAGTGGCTGCAATAGATCCAAATTCTCCTAACAGCTCGCGAATTGCAAGCGCCTCGACCAAGGCAGATCGGGTCTCCGAGAATCTCATCTGCCGTAGGCGCAAGGCCGCGTAGCATTCAAGATACGACGCGCGCAATGTTCTGGGTTGAGTGTGCGCTAAGAATGATTCAGCTTTCTTGAAGGCATCTTCCGAGACCCTCAAGACTCCTCGAACCTTCAGGGCGTTGGCGTATTGGGTCCACGCTTCACCCAGCAGGTCGAGCCGTTCTTGTTCTTCGCCCTTGCAGTGATGCGCGATGACCGTGGCGAGGCGCGCCAGGTCAAGCATCTCGGCCGGATTCTCGAAGCGCAGCTCCCAAGACTTGTCGAGCAGGGAACGGACCAGAGTGGGGTCGTGATACTTGGCGACATTCGCAACAAAGTGCGCCCGAGCCCGCCGGGGCTTCGCCAAGAGAGAGTCTATGAGGGTCATCGATTGCGTATGGTATCAGAGAAGCTGGAAGCGAAAGGCCCGGCGGCCGGAATTCCGCCGGGCCCTTCAAGAAGGATCAGTGACTGCAGCCCCCTGTGGGATCGATGAATGAGCCGCAATCACCGGCCAAAGTGATGGTGTGAGGGGGCGGGGTTGGGGTGGCGCCGAAGAGGGCTTCCCAAAGTGCCAGCATCAAGAGTGCTGTCCAGGTGATTTTTCTCATCTCGTCTCTCCTCCAGATTGCGCCTCTCGGCGCGACGGCGGTACCAAGGAACATTCCCTCATACCGCTCTGATGGTACCAGTGCATGCATTCTCGAAAAAGAGGACGTGGAAGTGGTGCAAGCCTGCGACGACGCTTTCAGCTCCCGGGCTCTCCCGCGACGGCGGCGAGAGCTTTCTCCAGAGGCTCCAGCAGTTGGTCGAGGGCCGGCTCCTGGAGCAGGGAGGCATGGTCCGCGTAGAAATTGAAGCGCTCCCGCATCCAGGGCATTCCCACCTCCGGAGGCAGCACCCCTTCGGCCTGCGCCGGCTCGGGGCGGTAGAGGCTCTGGAAGAGAAGCCACGATTGCCGCGGCGAGAGGGGAGCCCGGTCTTCCCCGGCAACCGGCGGATTCCCGGCGAGCTCTCCCCTGTTCCATAGCTCGTTCATCGTCTGTCCTTCCCGGGCTCCTCACCGTCCCAGGGATCGCACATAGGCCACCGAGTCGCGGATCTCCTGATCCGGCAGGAGCTTTTTCCAGGCGAACATGGTTTGCCCGAGACCGATCGCCGGGCCGCCGTCCCGCACGACGAGGTAGAGCTCCCAGTCGGAACGCTGGCCGATCAACGCCTTGTTCGTGAAGTCGACCGGCTTGGGCTTGAGCGTTTCGGCCATCTTGCTCTTGCCGTCGCCGGCCGCGCCGTGGCAGAGGGCGCAGTGCTTGGCGAAGACCACTTTGCCGCGCTCGGCGTCGCCGTTGAGCTGAAAATCCGGAGGAGCCGGCGGCGCGGCGCCCAATGCGGCGAGGACGGCCACCGCGAGGAGGACGGCGGGGAACAGGCGGCGCAGGATCAGGCGGCGCGAAGTCTTCATGGGCCTATGATAGGGGCAAAGCGGCAGCAGAGGGGCCACTATGCCGCACATCGACTACGACAGCGTCGCGGAGATCTATGACCTCTACGTAAAGGCGGACTATGACGTCCTCTTCTTCATCGCGGAGGCGCGGACGAGAAACCACCGATCTCGTCCGTCCTTCTCTGGAACGGGCTCACCCAGGCTCGGAGTGTTAAGATTTGCTACATCTCCTCTATCGGTGAATGCCATGCGACCTTCTCTTCCAACAGGCTTGCCACTCCTCACAGCCGGCGCCCTGCTGGGTTGCGCGCTCACATTGCTGTCCATGGACGCTGGTCGAGCCATCTTCCGAGTAGCCTCGGCCGCGGACACAGGATCTCTGGCGTCTGATCTTGCGCCATTTCGACTGACAGAAGGCAGATGGATCGGGCAGACCGCTTACGCACCATATCCAACACCTCTTCCCCTCCGAGGCGAGCAGGCCCAAGAGATTGCGAAGATGGCCCGCAGCCCAACCGCAGGCGTTCGCGACCGCCTCCTGTATGATTTGGCCAACAACCGCTTGGACTCGGCAATCGCCGAGGTCGAAGAGGCGGTGCAAAAGGCTCCAGGAGACGCGAAGCTCCTCTCCGACCTGTCGGCCCTTTATAGCGAACGCGCGCACCAGCAGGACCGACCCGACGACTATGTTGCAGCCCTGGAGATGGCCGATCGTGCCTTCTCGGCTACACCGTCCGCAGAGACCGCTTTCAACCGCGCCCTCGCTTTAGAGCATCTGTTCCTTGACGGTGCAGCACGTTTGGCGTGGCTGCGCTTCCTTGCCAGCGACGACAGCTCACCTTGGGCTGACGAGGCGAAAGCGCATCTCGCACAGCTCGCCTTCCCGAAACACCTCAAATCTCAAGCAAGACCGGCCCTCACCATTGCTTTGTGGCGTTTCAGAGAACAGAGAGGGATGCAAGCCACAGGCTTGTCTTACGAAGCTTCGCCTCAGACTCTTATGGCGAGGCGCCTGGATTCCGTTGGACAGCCGGCCGAGGCTTGGAAATACCGGTATCGTGATCTGGCAAAAGCTCATTCGACACCGTGGGGACCACCGCCTCAGCTCATCGCCACACTCGACTCCGCTGTCACCGCATCGCTCAAGCAGGGACGGCCGTCAGCGGCCCTCGATTTCCAGTCTTATTCACTCAACGTCGCCAAGAATTTCCATCAACAAAAAGAGCTTGTCCTCGGCCTGCTCCGCCGCTCCCGCATTGAGGCTGTTTCTGGGTCAGATGCCAAAGGCGCAACGCGACTTCGAGCGAGCTTGTGCGAGATTGAAAGACGTTCCGCCTTGGAGCCGCAAAGAGGTCGCGGCCGCCGTGGATCTCGCAAGGGCGGAGATTGCCATGACCGAAGAACGGGCCGTGGCGATCGCCGCGGATTTCCCTTCCACGGAGCCATGGGCACCTGAGCTACTGAGCGCGAGCGCCGATTTTGCTTTCCGGCTTGGCGACACGGACGCTGCGGAAAACCAGCTCGAAGCCGCCCTGGATGAATTGGAGCGGCGACGTGAGCAGGTTGCTCCCGGAAACGATCGCATTGCCTATCTCGATCAAGTCCACTCCATCTATGAGCGGCTGATCGCCCTTGAGCTGAACCTGGCTCGGCCGGAGAAGAGCCTGGAGGTGCTTGAACGTTTTCGCGCTCGCACCCTCCTCGATCGCCTACAGATTTTTGCGGAGCCGAACGGCCAGGCAACAAGACAGGATGGAGCGAACATCTCTCCCCTGAACGGGCGCGAGCTCCGCCAGCGGATGCCCGAGAACACTCTCCTCGTCGTGTACGCCGTGATCGAGAAACATCTCGTCACCTGGCTCATTCGGCCAGAGGGAATTGTGGTAACAACGCAACAATCCTCCTGGGAGGACGTCTCCACTTTGGTGGAGCGTCTGCACGACGCCGAGAGGCGCCAGGAGGTTCTCACCGAGCTCGACAGTTACCTCGTCAGGCCATGGCAGAACAAAATTCGGATCGGTGACCGGCTCATCTTCGTTCCGACAAGCTCTCTCTATCGTGTTCCCTTTGCCGCATTGGTCGATCCCGACTCGGGCCGATTCTTGATCCAGGACCACGCTGTAGGAGTTGCGTCGAGCGCTTCCGAATTCGTAGCCGCCGTGGAACATGACCGCACGCTCTCGGGCAGGCCACTCGGCAGCGTTCTCCTGGTCGGTGATCCCACCATCGACAAGCATTCCTATTTACCCGGCTTGCCCGGAACAGCCCATGAGATCGATCTCCTGAAGGACGTTTACGGCGGGCTCGATGTCCGGACGCTGCTGCGCGGCAAAGCGACGCCGGCCAATGTTCTGTCCTTGTTGGAACGGTCTGATATCGTGCACTTGGCAGTGCACGCGCTGCCGGACCGCAATGATCCCGGCCGTTCCCATTTCGTGCTCACTGCAACGGAAAGCACATCGGGGGACCTGTCCGCGCGCGACATCGTCGGGCTGCGCCTGACACGGACGCGGGTGGTTATGATGGCAGCGTGCAGCACTCAGGTTGGACCGGTATCTCCGAGCGAAGGCGCCCTGAGTCTCTCATCCTCCTTCCTGGCGACCGGAGTTCCCGCGGTCGTGGGCAGCCTTTGGCTGGTGGACGACGCGAGCACGACCCGCCTCTCCGTCCGTTTCCACCAAGAATTGCGCCGGGGCGCCGATGCGCTGTCCGCGTTACGGACCGCCCAGCGCGAAGAAATCGAGTCGGCGCTTGGCCGCACCGACTGGAATTGGGCCAGCTTCGAGCTGTTCGGCGGGGTTGCGAACCGCCTGCCTGATTTATAGCACCGTTTGCCGCAGCTTCGGGAAAACCTTGCCGACCTTGTTGAGCAGGTAATCGCCGTAGGTCCCCTGGAAGGCGTGGACGCTGGCGTGGTCCCAGCGCTCATCCTGGTCATCGGGAGGTGCTTCTCCATCCGGCAGGTCGATCGGCTGCATACCAGCGGGTGGTCCGGGGCGAGCTCCGTGCCGAAATACAAGCCTTCTTTCTGGTCAGGTTTTCCCGAGGTCAGCTCATCACCGACGCCGAAGTACCCGCGCCAGGCCCGCCCTCCCAAGGCCATGCGGACGCGGAGCTTGCTCTCCGCGTCCTGGGCAAAGAACTCGCGGCTGAGGTCGCGGAGCCGGGCTTGCAGTCCCTCGTCCACGCCGTGCCCGATGACATAGAAGAAGCCGCTCTCCCGGCACGCCTGCCTGAGCTGCGCCGCGCCTGCCCAGCGCCCGGACGTGCCGGCGACGAGCTCACTCACGTCGATGATCGGAACGTTCGAAAATTCTTGCGCCTGCCTCATGGCCGAAGATCCCCGGTAAACTGCCCTTGGGCGTGACGATAGCGCCGCGACGGGGGCTCCGCAAGGACGAGAGTGCCCTTCTCGCCCCTCCTCCTCCATGAGATCGCAGACCGCCACCGGAGAAGCGGATCGCTCTCTCGGTCCGCACCGCGGTCGCCGTCGCACGCAAGAAAAGGGGTGGAATCCGGTCACGGTCCGTGGTAGTCTGTCGTCGATCGAAACGACGGGGGGCATGCGTGGACCACGAGATGAAAGCCTATCTGGATGAGCAGTTTGGGCGGTTGGCGGAGCGCGTCGACGAGAATTCTCGGCAGATCGAAGGCGTGAGGGACGACACCCGCCAGCAGATTGAGGGCTTGAGGGACGACACCCGCCAGCAGATCGGGGGGTTGAGGGACGAGACCCGCCTGCAGATCGAGGGTCTAAAGGAGGAGTCCCGTCATACGAGGGTTCTGATTGAGGGGATGGGGGACAACGTCCGCCTGATCGCCGAGGGGGTCATGGGCGTCATCGAGCAGCAGGAGGCTCATCGGAAGGAGATCCAGGCTGCTGTCCAGGAAATCAAAACCTCCGTCGTCCTCGCCTACCAGAGCCTGGAGGGCCGCGTCCAAAGT
This sequence comes from Thermoanaerobaculia bacterium, assembly GCA_036264355.1. Taxonomy (GTDB): domain Bacteria; phylum Acidobacteriota; class Thermoanaerobaculia; order Multivoradales; family UBA5704; genus UBA5704. Next base: position 31,284 of record DATARD010000014.1, on the reverse strand, counting down.
CTCGAGGACCAGGCGGAGCGACAGAAGCACGACGTCTTTGAGGCTCTCCGGGAGAGGTTCGGCTCATCTCGGGCTGGGCATGAATCGCCCTCCCCGCCCTTCGATGACCCCGCTCTCGCCTCTTACCTTCCCAAAGACCGCACGTAGGCCACCACGGAAGGCGCGGACGGTTCTCTCATCGAGAAGGACGTGTCGACGCCATCGGCGCGAAGATGAGGTGAAGATCCTCCTCGGAGTAGCCGAAGGGGGAGCTCAGCACGCCAGGCCGAGTGCCGTCGGGTGCGACGGCTGATAGAGCCCGATCTCTCCGCCGCTTGGGAGACGGACGGCGGTCCTGACGCCCCACCGCTCCTGGGTCACCTCCGAATGAGAGATCCCCTGGGCGTCGAGTGTCCGCAGAACCTCCTGCAGATCGTCGCACATGAGGTAGAGCTCCGCATGCATCTGCGCGCCGCCATCCGCGGGGTGGACCGCGAGCTCCGCGGGGGGCAGCCCGAAGATCAGCCATCCATGGCCGGCGTCGACGGACGGGAATTTGAGGACATCGCGGAGGAACGCGCGATCCGCTTCCGGATCGGGGCTGTAAAGGAGGAAGTGGGCACCGGTGATCATGGAGAGATCATGACACGTACGTCCACGCCGAACCCTGCTACCTTGATTCGGGTCGATGCCAGCTTGCAGTGAGCCGTTACCGGCTTGCAGCCTTCCAAGTCCCGAGACGACAGCTCATTGCCGCTTGACAGCGGAGTGCGTCGCGCCGGGTCGCCGAGCTCGTCCGCGAGATTGAGGAAGAAGCCGCGGCGCAAAAGGACAAGGCGAGGAGATTCGGCTTGACGTTGATCGGCGCCACTCCATACGATCCTCGCGTGACCACACGCGCCTGGGCCGTCCGTGCAGCCCCCTCCGCTCGCAGCACCCTGCAACTGGCGCCCCGCCCGTTCGCCCCCGCTCGCCGGCCCGGGCATTCCGTGCCTCCCCGCTCCCCGGCGGCGGCGATCCGGCCCGCAGGCCGCGCAGGGGTCGTCCAGAGGCTGATGTCGAAAGGCCAGTTCCAGGCGGAGACGGGGCGTTACTACAACCTGTCCAGATGGTGGAGCCAGGAGCAGACGTTCACCGACCTGGACGGCCTGCTCGCCCGGTACGCCAAGATCACCGGCGACAACACCGTTGAGACCCGAGTCCATGCCCGGCTGGAGATCCTATTCCAGATCGAGACTCTGATCTATGCGTGGTTCGACACCCACAGGGCCAACCTCGACGCCGGCGCGGACTACAGCGCGCTCAACGGGATGCGCATGCTCATGGACAACGTCCAACGTGAGCACACGCTCCTGATCGAGGCGACCATTACCCACGGGCACGAGCTCTGGCTGCCGCAGGGGACCTCGAAGAGAGCGACCCGGCTGGCCAGAAGCTTGTGGCAGGATCTCGCCGGAAACCAGGGCAAAATCCAAATCCATAACGAGACGCCCGAAGAGATTGAAAACGGCCCCGGGTATGCTCCTCAGGGGTTCGATGCCAAAGCCTTCCGGATGTTGAACATGTCGTCTTTTGCCCGGCTGCTCACCGGCCAGAGCGGCCGGCGCCTGCTCCGCGGTATCTTGCATGGGGACCAGCAGGTGGACATCCACCCCATGCACCCGGCGGAATACGCGGGCACGCCCGGCCAAGTCATCGCCGACCCTCACGGCCCGGGAAACGCCAAGGCGACCCAGAATGGCCCCGGAGGATTTACCGCCGCCACGGGAAAGGGCACCCGCCTGCGGATGGACCCGCGGTTCACCGACACGCAGTCCGCCGATCTCGACGCCGGCGGCAACAGGATCCTGAGCCCGCACTTCATCACTCTGGGGCACGAGCTCATCCACGGCCTGCACAACGCCCGAGGCGAAAACCTGGCGAACGTCACCAGCCCGGGGTTCACCGGAGCCGGAGGCGCAGGCGTGTGGAAGGACATGGAGGAATGGGCCACCATCGCCGGGACCGGCGCCCAGGACGAGATCACCGAGAACAGTCTGCGTGCGGAGCACGGTTTGACGGCTCGTCACGGCCATGAAGGCGGCAAGAACTGGAAATACTCCATCAAAGTGTATTCGTTCTGGGGATCCGCCCTCGATCCGATCGGCCACGTTTTTCTGGACGTGACCACTCCCGACGCGCGGGTCGTCGCCGGATTCTCTCCGGTGAACATCCCGCAGGGCTCCAGCTCCGCACCGCGCCGCAGCAGCGGCGAGGCCGCGCTCATCAAAGGCGTTCCCGGCCAGGTCGCCGACGAACCGGAGAGCCTGGAGCGCAACCAGCTCACCAGCCGCGAATTCAAGGTGAGCGCCCTTCAGGCCACCGCCGCTCTGGGCAGGATCGCGCAGGACAAGGGACTCAACTTGACCTATCGGACCTTCGGCCTCAACTGCGCGACGTGGGCCGTGGAAGTTCTCCAGGACGCCGGGCAGGACCTTCCGTTGTCCTGGTTCTCGCGCCGCACTCCGATCTCCATGTGGTCGACCGCGCTCTCGTCGGAGAGGCGCTACACCTGAGGAGAGGAGGCGGCGTCCGCGACATCCGCAGACGGGCTTCCGCCGCCTGCTACAATCCGTCGATGCTTCCGGTCCTCGCGTCCTCCCTCACCGCCCCGCTCAACCCTTGGGACCGCCGCGCCCCGGAGCGCGAGGGGCCGCCGTCCGCTTGGGCGCTGCTGCCGGCGGACCTGGCCGAACGCGGTTGCCCGGGGCGGCCGGAGCATGTGTTCTCACGGCTCCAGCGTGTCCGCACCTGGCGGCCGGAGAACCTGTTTCTGTCGCGGGAGATCCGGGCCTGGCTGGACGCCAACACGGACCAGTCGCTGCCGGCGATCGTCGAGCGGCACCCCTCCGCGGACGGCTCGACCAAGATGGTGCTCGAGCTGTGCGACGGCCACCGCATCGAGGCGATCCACATGCCGCGCCGGGAGGGCGACCACCGCATCACCTATTGCGTGTCGAGCCAGGTGGGGTGCGCCCTGGGGTGCACCTTCTGCGCCACCGGCGCCATGGGAATCATCCGCAATCTCACGGCCGGCGAGATCGTGGGCCAAGTGCTTGCCATTATGCGCGATCTGGGGCCGGCGTGCGGCGAGTCGCTCTATCTCGTCTTCATGGGCATGGGCGAGCCGATGCACAACCTCGATCACGTGCACCGCGCGATCACCGTGCTCTGCCATCCGGAGGGGTCCCTCCTCTCGCCGTGGCGGATCACGGTGAGCACGGCCGGCCTGGTCTCCGGGATCGAGCGGCTGGCGCGGATGACCCCCCGGCCGCAGCTCGCCGTCTCGCTCAACGCCACCACCGACGAAGCGCGTTCCGCGACCATGCCGGTCAACCGCGCCTGGAACCTCGCCCGCCTCCGCCAGGCCCTGGACGCCTGGAAGCTGAAGCGCCACGAGCGTTTCATCTTCGAATACGTCCTTCTCGCCGGGGTCAACGACACCCTGGACGACGCCGACCGCCTCGCCGCCTGGCTCGGCGATCTGCGCAGCTTCCACAACCTGAACATCATCCCGATGAACGAGCACTCCCATTCGACATTCCGCGAGCCCACGGAAGAGCGCCTGCAAGCCTTCGCCCGCCGCCTCCACGAGCACGGCTGCTTCGTCACCGTGCGGCGGAGCCGCAGCCGGGACGTGCAGGGGGCGTGCGGGCAACTGGTGCGGCAGCGGGAGATCGCTGTCGCACCTCCGCTTCAGGGCGGACCGATCGCCCAGAGCTCGTTGCCGGCCGTGCGGTCGTAGCCCTGGAAGAAGATCCTCTGGCCGGCCCTCTGCAGCGGGCTGAGGACAGGAATGGGTGACTCCGGAGAGCCGACCGGCTGCGTTCCCTCGGACGTGCCGTCGGACACCCAGAGCTCTCCGGATCTGGTGAAATAGAGGCGGTCACCAAGGGGCTGAAGAAACTTCCCTCCTGGCACCTGGGCGACGATCCGGGTCCCCACCTGCGTGCCGTCACTGCGCCAAAGGTCGCCGTTCTCTGCAAAGTAGAAGAGGTTTCCCTGAAAAACGACAGGATTCAGCTCGGGCTCGAACGGGGGGGCCAATGCTTCTGGCCCGATCAGTTGCGTCCCCGGCAGCGTGCCGTCGCTCACCCAGAGCCCAGACTCCGTGCCAGTGCCCCCGCCGAAGAAGAGGTGGCCGTTCGCAGACACCAGGTTGTTGGCTAAAAAGAAGGAACCCAGCACGGTCGCGTCCAACTCTACGAAGGTGCCCGCGGGGGTACCATCGCTTACCCAGAGCTTGACGCCTTGCCCATCGTCGGCAAAAAACCAAAGCCGCCCGGCATAGACGGTCGGAAACGCCCGGACGCCCTCTGCCCCGGGCCCGATTTCTTTCACCAGTACCGTTCCCGAGGATGTGCCGTCGCTGGTCCATAAACCGTTGATTTCGTCGACCCTGGCGGTAAAGAACAGGCGCCCGGCGAAGGCGGCCAGCTCGCTCGGAGCAGGCTCGGCAACCGCAACGGTTCCTGCCGGCGTGCCATCGCTTTTCCACAAGCTGGAGACGGCGTGATCTTCGTCAAAGGCAGTGAAATACACCGTGCCGCCCACGGCGCACAGGTTCTGCCGCGGCCGCACGCTGGGGGGCGTCAGGCGACTCGTCCCGGCCGCCGTGCCGTCGGTCACCCAGAGCGAGTAGAGGCTACCCGGCTCGATGGTGGCAAGGAACAACCGGCCTGCCACTTCGACTCCGGTGCCCTGCCCCGGGATCGACGCGCCAACGGAGGTGGTCCCCGCCGCCGTGCCATCGCTTTTCCAGAGCCCATAGTGCTGTCCGTCAAACGCGGAGAAGAGAAGCTCGTCCCCGAGAGCTTGAAAACCGCCTGGAGACGAGCCTCCGATGTCCGCCGTGTTGATGTCCCGGAGCACGAAGGTGCCCTGGCTCGTGCCATCGGTCCGCCAGAGCTCTCGCCCGTGCTGAGGGTCCTGCGCAGCAAACAGAACGGCGCCGGGCAGGATCCCTGATCCAAATTCCTCGAGATTGTTCACCCCCTGAAGATCGGTGAGTTGGACGGTGCCCGCGGCCGTCCCGTCGGTGCGCCAGAGCTGGTACGTCGACACATCGTGCGTCGCAACAGCACCGAAAAGGAGCTGGCCGCCCAAAGGGACCAGGCCGAAGGGGTTGGAGCCGCAGGCCCCCGGGCAGAGGTCACGCACCAGGTGCGTCCCCGCCGTGGTGCCGTTGCTCACCCACAGCTCCGTGCCACGCGCGGCATCCGACCGGTCAAAGAAAAGCTTTCCACCCACGACGGCCAAATAGGGATAGAAAACGTTTTCGAGGATGCGGCGCGTGCCGGCCGGCGTGCCGTCGGTGATCCACAGATCGATCGTCTTCCCGGATGCGCTGAAGGCGCCGAACAGCAGCTTGCCACCGAACACGGCCTGGCGGAGAGACAGCGACTGGCCGGTCGCCGGCGAAGAGAAGACGTTCGGATAGGCGAAGTGGGTGAGCGCACGGGTCCCCGCGCTCGTCCCGTCGGTGACCCAGAGCTCCTGCCCGCTGTGACCCACCTCGGCGACAAAGTAGAGGCGCTTGCCGAAGACCAGGGTGTCCTCGATCACGGGAGATCCCGAGCCGGGGACGAGCTCGGCCGCCAGCGCGGTCCCCCGGGTGTGCCGTCGCTGCGCCACAGCTCGATACCGTGCGACGGGCTCGGCGCAAAGAAGAGCAGCCGGTTGCCGATCGCTGCAAGGTCGAAGGGACCGATCAGCGGTTCGGAGCCCGGCCAGGTGTCCTTGACCAGGCGGGTCCCCTGCGGCGTTCCGTCGCTCGCCCACAAGGCATGCCCCTGGACGCCGTCATCGGCGAAAAAATAGAGCTTCCCTTGAAAAGACGTCAAATCGCGCGGCTCGGAGCTCGCCGAGCCAGGGTGGATGTCCTTCACCAGGTACGTACCCGCTGCAGTGCCGTCGGTCCTCCACACCTCGACGCCATGCAAACCGTCATCCGCGGAGAAGAAGAAGAGATGCTTCTCGGGGACCCATGCCCACCACGAGCTCCGGAAGTCCAGCCCCCCGGCGAGACGGAACGTGCCGCTCCGCGTGCCGTCGGTCACCCAGAGCGCGGAATCGGTAATTTCCCCGGCGAAGAAGAAGATGCCGCCGTCCGTCTTCGCCATCACCCGGAACGAGCCGACGTCCTGGAGCTGATAGGTGCCCGCCGCAGTGCCGTCGCTGCGCCACGGCCCACGGCCGGAGACCCCGTCGTCGGCCGAGAAGAAGCTGATACCCCGGAATGGCACGAAATCCGATGGCGAGGAGCTCGCCGGAGAGGCGACCGGGTTGATGTCCGCCACGCGGTAGGGGGAGATTCCGGCTCCCGGAACGGCACAGAGAAGAACGAGGAGAAGAAAGGCCGCGGCTCGTGAGAACATCCGTCCTCCTTAGTCTATTCTCTGATTCTACAAGATTTCGCCTCCGCTTGGCCCCGCGCATGGTTTCCTGTACGCTCTTGCGAGCATCATGGAGACGAGAGGACGCAGCCGATGCGCAGGGCAGGCATCAGAGCTGCATCCGGCACAGACATGACCTTTCTCTGCAAGCACAAGCTCCCGGGCAGCACGCAGTTCTGCGGCAGTGGACGTGCCGCGGACGCGCCCTGTGGGGCTTTCGAATACGTCCGCGTCGAGCGGCCGGACGATCTGCCTCCCGCCGATCCGCGGGTGGTCGACGTGGCGGTTCTCGACATGAATCACGGCTGGCCGAACCTCGGCCACGACTGCCTCGTCCACTCCATGCTCGACATCGCCTGCGAGCTGTTGCCGCTCGCCGAGGAGACCGGTGTGCGCGTGCGCGTGCTCTCCTTCGACGTGCGGCGCTCGGGCATGATCCCGGAGCCTCCGGGCGGGCGCTTCGGCCTCTATGTCGGCACCGGTGGACCGGGCCATCTCGATCCCTATGAAAATGACGGGATCGCGGCCTACAGCCAGGGCATTCGCGAAGATCCCTCGTGGCAGGCGCCGCTCTACCGTCTGTTCGACCGCATCGTCGACGACGAGAGCGCAGCGCTCTTCGCGGTCTGCCACACTTTCGGCGTGCTTTGCCACTGGTCGGGCGCCGCGAAGCCGGTCCTCCGCGGTCCCGAGAAGGGCGGCAAGAGCGCGGGGGTGCTGGAGAACGTGCTGGCCCCCGAGGCCGCCGAGCACCCGTGGTTCCGCCGCTTCGGCTCGGAGCTCACCGGCGGTGAGCGGCTGCGCGTGCTCGACAACCGCCTGTTCGACCTGATTCCGCCGAGCTCCTTTCCGGCCGGCACCGTGCCCATCGGCTGGGAGACGCTCGGCGTCGGCGGTCCGCGCGGCGACGCGGTCACCATGCTCGAATTCGCCCGCGATCCGAGCGGCCAGATGCCGCGGGTGTTCGGCGTCAACCACCATCCGGAGGTCGTCAACCGCGCGCGCCAGCTCCTGGTCGTCGATCAGATGCTGGCGCGCGGTGACGTCAGCGAGCAGTGGGTGGCGGAGCGCCGCGAAGCGCTGACCCGCAACTTCCCGGACGAAGACTCCGAGCAGCGCCTGCAGCACACCTCGGACTACACGCTGCAAGGGCCGCTGCGCTTCCACCTCTGGCGCCAGGTGCGGCAACGGACCGAATCGCTCGGATTCGCGGCGGAGCTGCACGAGGACAAGGTCGCGGTCGGCGCCTAGTATCCCGCACGCCATGCTTCCCAAGCCGCCGTATCCGATCGACTTCAGTCCGGAGGCCGAGATCGCGGCCTTCCGGGAGGTCCAGCCGCGCCTCCTCTCGGTCTGGGAAGCCCTCACCATGCAGGACGAGGAGTCCCACACCTCGGTCGTCGTGCCGTCGATGACCCTGGACCAGAGCGAGCTGAAGAAACTGGCGGGCGCGAGCTTTTACGAGGAGCGCCTCCTCTTCCTGCTCATCCGCTTGCGCAATCCGCGGGCGCGCGTGGTCTACGTCACCTCGCAGCCGGTGCATCCGATGATCCTGGACTATTACTTCCAGCTTCTGGCCGGCATCCCCGCGAGCCATGCCCGGTCGCGCCTCACCCTGCTCTGCGCCCACGACGCGTCGCCGCGCTCGCTGACCGAGAAGATCCTCGAACGGCCGCGCCTGATCGAACGCATCCGTGAGGGGATCTTCGACCGTTCGCGCGCCTATCTCACGGTCTTCAACTCGACGCCGCTCGAACGCAAGCTCGCGGTCACCCTCGGCATCCCCTTGAACGGCGTCGATCCGGATCTCGTGCCGCTCGGCACCAAATCCGGCAGCCGCAAGATCTTCCGCGCCGCCGGAGTGCCGCTGCCGGAAGGCTTCGAGGACCTCCACAGCCGGACCGACGTCGAGGAGGCGCTCGTCGAGTTGGCGGCGCGGCGGCCGGGCATCCGGCGCGCCGTGGTCAAGCTGAATGACAGCTTCTCGGGCGAGGGGAACGCCATCTTCCGCTATCCGGAAGTGGGAGGCCGGGCCGCGGTGCGCGAATCGCTGCACCGCCTGGAGCTCTCGGTGCCGGAAGACACCTTCGAGGCCTATTTCGAGAAATTCACCCGCATGGGCGGCATCGTCGAGGAGTTCATCGAGGGAGCCGAAAAGGTCTCGCCGAGCGCGCAGCTCCGCATCAGCCCGCGCGGCGAGGTGCTGCCGATCTCGACGCACGACCAGATCCTCGGCGGCCCCAGCGATCAGGTCTTCCTCGGCTGCAGCTTCCCGGCCCGCGAGGAGTACCGGATGCGCATCCAGGAAGCCGCCATACGGATCGGCGAGGTTCTCGCCACGCATGGCGTGGTGAGCCGCTTCGCCATCGACTTCCTGCTCTGGCGTGAAGCCGCGGGCGGGGATTGGAGCATGGCGGCCCTGGAGATCAACCTGCGGATGGGCGGCACGACCCACCCCTATCTCGCGCTCCAGTTCCTGACCGGCGGCCACCTCGACCGCGGCACCGGCCTCTTCTTCTCCCCCACCGGCCTCGCCAAGTACTACCGGGCGACCGACAACCTGCGCTCGGAGTCCTACCGCGGCCTGCTGCCCGAGGACCTGATCGACATCCTCACCGAGAACCATCTCCACTACAGCCACGCCACCGATTCGGGAGTCCTCTTCCATCTCATCGGCGCCGTCTCCGAGTTCGGCAAGCTCGGCCTGACCGCCATCGGCAACAGCCGCGACGAGGCGGACGCGCTCTATTACCGGACGCTGGAAGTGCTCGACCGCGAGACGACCTACGGCCAGCGCCCCTGATCCGCCCACCGCAGGCGTTGAAACAGGCCGTTTCAGTTCACGAATTGAACGCCGTGGTCCAATTCCGTGGCGGAACGCCGCCGGACTCTTGCCATTTTTGCCACGCGTCTGTGGTAGGCTCTCTTCCCAGAACAATCAACTTGGGCCAGGGAGCGTTTGTACAGCATCATGTTCGTGTCCACGACTTTGTCCTCGAGCGGCCGGATCGCCGACCGCCCTGAATCTTCGTCCTCGCTCTCGCGGGCTCTCGGCCGGTTCGCCGTCCGCCGCTACCGCCTGGGCTTCACGCTCGTGCTCGCGCTCATGGCCTGGAACGTCTTCGCCGGCCTGGGCTCGGTGAGCGTCAACGACTCCGACGAAGCGCGCTACGGCGTCTCGGCCTACGAGATGCTGCAAAATCACGATTGGATTGTCACGACATACGGCGGCGAACGCGAGTACTGGAATCTCAAGCCGCCTCTCGGCTACTGGCTGATGGCTCTGTCGTTCTCGATCTTCGGCCCGACGCCGTTCGCTCTGCGCCTGCCGGCGGCGCTGTGCGGGATCGGCGCCGTCGCGGTCTCAATGGCGCTCGGCCGGCGGTGGATGGGACGGCGGGCGAGCCTGTTGACCGGATTGATCATGGCCACGGCGTTCGGATTCCTCTCCAACCACGGCGCCCGGAGCGGCGATCTCGACGCCATGCTCACCCTGCTGCTGCTGCTGGCTCTCTGGGTCGTGTCGCGGCTCGGCGAGTCGCCCTGGCGGATCGTCCTCCTGGGGGCCCTCCTCGCGGTGGGATTCCTGCTCAAGAGCTTTGCGATCCTGCCGTTGATCCTCGTGGCGGCTCTCTACGCGGTGTGGAGCGGCGCCTGGCGGCGGCAGCGGGTGCTCCCCTGCCTGGTGGCCCTCGCCGCCTTCGTCGTGCCGGTGGCGGCCTGGGCGGTGGCGCGCTGCCTGGCGGACGGCTCGACGTATTTTCTCGCGCGTATGGTCAGGGAGGATCTCCTCGCCCGTTCGACGAGCATCATCGACAAGGTTTCCTACTCACCTTTCGGCTACGTGGGGACGCTGTTCGACCGCTTCGCGCCCTGGCCGCTGCTGATCCTCGCCGCCGCCTTCGCGGCGGCGTGGTCGCAACGTTTCCGTTTTCGTTCCATGCTCAGCACGATGCGGACGGTGACGCGAGGGAAGAGATCGCTCATCCTGCTCTGGGCGCTGGTGCCTCTCGTCCTCTTCTCGCTCTCTCTGACCCAGCACCACTGGTATCTCGATCCGAGCTATCCGGCCTGGGCCATGCTCGCCGCGCTGGCGGTGCTCGCCCTGGTGCGCCGGGCGGGGCCCGCACGGCGCTCCGCGGTGCTTCTCGCCTGCGCCATCGTCCCGCTGGCGCTGTGCGAAATCCGCGTTCTCTATCGCGTGCTCATCGCCGAGCGGATGCCCGAATCGCAACGCGTCCTCGCCTCTCTCGCCGAGCACCGGATCGAGCTCGGATCGCACCTGCGCACCGGTCCGCTGCGCCATTCCGAGCGTTTCATCCTCGAAGCGATGGGTGGCTTTTCGGTGGAAGAGGACCAGGCTCGGCCGCTCCCGGCGGTTTCGTCGGAAGAGACTCCGTCGGTGCTGATCGTCAAGGCCGCCACCGGCCCTCGCCCGCAGCCGTCTCTCGGCTCCGGAATCTTTCTCGAAACGCGGGATTACCTGCTGTATCAAAGCTCCAGTCAGATCGCCGGCCGCAGTATGGGACGGCACCAACGCTCGCACGGACGCCCTGCCGGAAGGCACCGCCCCAGGGGCAGTCACCTTCCGGCGTGGCGCCCGCGCAGCCGCATCATCCCCTCCTAGCGGAGAGCTGATGGCTCAGACGACGCGTCGGCCTTGAATGAGCTGAATGATGAAGACGACCACGGCGATCACCAGCAGGAGATGGATCAGTCCGCCGGCGACGTGGAAAGCGAAGAACCCGAGCGCCCACAGGACGAGCAGGATCAAAGCGATTGTCCATAACATTGTCGTTTCTCCTTGTCGTTAACCTGAAGGGTGCTGGTTATTTTGCGGCGTTCTGCTCGGCGCGGCCGACCTTCTCCTGCACCTTGCCGACGTTCTTCTGCACTTTGCCCTTGATCTCCTGGCCAAGATCGCCCACCGCCGCACCCGTCACCTCGTTGACCTTGCCCTTGACCTGGTTGCTGATACCCTTATCCTGATTCGTTGCGCCGTCCTGTCCGAGTCCCATAGCCTTATCTCCTTTGCGGCTCTTGCCGCTGAATGATCAATCCAACCGTCTTGAGCTTGTTGCAAGGCTCGGGCCAAGTGGCCGGGGCTTCCAGAGCCGGGGGAGGCCGTCCCAGTTCATAGCCTCTTGCGCACTAATCTGTATGGAGCGCACGATGATCCTCATTCTCAGCCAGACCTCCATGGAGCCCACGACCGAGGAGGTCATGGACTGGCTGGAGGCGCTGGGAGGCCGCTGTGTGCGGCTCAACGGCGAGGACGTCGACGGCGGTGCCGCGCTGCGCATCCGCCTGGACGGTTCCGCCGTCTCCCTGAGCATCGCAGCCGGCGGCGGGGAGGAGATCGATCTCCCCCTCACGGAGATCGGCGCCGTCTGGTTCCGGCGCTGGCTGCACGAGAGGCAGCACGAGAGGGTCAGTCTGCTCGACCGGCCGTCGGCGGACGACCACAAGCTCCATCACGACCTGCGGCGCCACCTCACCCTGGAGTCGCGCAAGCTCAGTGATTTCCTCTTCTCGCGCTTCGCCGGCCTCCCCTGGCTGAGCCATCCACACCGGGCGAGCCTGAACAAGCTCGACGTCCTCGCCCGCGCCGCGCAGGCGGGCTTCGCCACACCGGCCACTCTGGTGACCACCGAACGAGCGGAGCTGCGACGGTTTTGCGTTGAGCACGGACGCATCATCACCAAGCCCCTGGGCGAGGTCGACATGTTCCTCGACGGCGAGCGGTCCCATTTCCTCTTCACCACGGATCTCGACCTTGCGGCGGTGGACGCGCTCCCGCCACGCTTTGCTCCGTCCCTCTTCCAGGAGCTGATCGAGAAGGAATACGAGCTGCGGGTCTTCGCTCTCGGCGGCGAGTTGTACGCGATGGCGATCTTCTCGCAGTCCGACCCCCAGACGCGGACCGATTTCCGGCGCTACAACCGGGAGAAGCCCAACCGCACGGTGCCCTTCAGCCTGGCGCCGGAGACCGTGGAGCGCATCCGCCGGCTGCTGGCGGACCTCGGCCTGGAGACCGGGTCGCTCGACCTGCTGCAGGCGCGCGACGGCCGCGAGCTTTTCCTGGAAATCAATCCGGTCGGGCAGTTCGGCATGGTGTCGAAACCTTGCAACTATCACCTGGAACGAAAAGTGGCGGAGCTCCTCCTGCACAAGGATGCCCATGGCCGACGAACGTGACGACCTTTTTGCGCGCCTTTCTCCCGCAGGGCAGGAGCTTGCCCCGGTGATCTATCGGTTCCTCGTGCCGTCGCCACTGCGCGACGCCACGATCATGCGCCTCGTCGAGAGCCGCCCGTATCGCGCCGGCGGATACGTCTGCGCGAGCTTCCGCAAACCGATCTCGAAGTGCTGTGGCCAGGATGACTGAACCGGTCTTCACGCTCTTCGCCTGCTGCATTCCGGTCCGGGGTGCGCGCCGGAGCGTGATCTGCGACCTGCAACGGCAATCGTTCCATTTCATCCCCAACGGCCTCTATGAGATCTTGACCGAGCACGCCGGCGAGTCGATCGCTGCGATCCACGCGGCCTACGATCACCAATACGATGAGGAGATCGTCGAATATTTCGCCTTCCTGGAGCAGCACGAGCTCGGGTTCTGGTGCGGCGACCCCGGCCGCTTTCCCGCCATCGACCTCCATTGGGAGACGCCCGAGAGGATCACCAACGCCATCCTCGACGTCGACGAGCATTCGGATCACGATTACGGCAAGATCCTCGCACAGCTCGACGATCTCGGTTGCAAGGCGCTCGAGGTCCGCTGCTTTCACCGCTGCGGCGTCGGTGATCTCCGGCCTATCCTGGAGGCGGCGCGCTGCGGCCGCCTGCGCTCGATCGATCTGCTGATCGGCTTTGGCCCCGAGCTCACGCCGGAAGCTCTGGCCGCCGTCGCCGCCGAGCACAAGCGCGTCAGCAGCATCGTGGTCCACTCCGCACCGGAGAGCCGCGTGCAGCCGCCCGACCCCCGCGGTGTCGTCGTGGCGTACCGGACGGAGGTCATCGACTCTCCCCGCTGCTGCGGCAAGATCCATCCGGGTTACTTCACGGTCGACCTCGAGACGTTCGCCGAGGGCCGGAAATTCAATACCTGTCTCAACCGCAAACTGTCGGTCGACGCCCGCGGTGAGATCAAGGGGTGCCCCTCGCTGCCGAAATCCTATGGCAACGTGCGCGACGTGCCACTGCACAGCGCTCTGGCACAGCGCGATTTCTCGGCTCTCTGGTCGATCAACAAGGACCAGATCGCCGTCTGCAAAGACTGTGAATTCCGCTACATCTGCACGGACTGCCGCGCGTACCTGAGCGACGAGAGCGATCTCTACTCGAAGCCGTCCAAATGCAACTACGATCCCTATACCGCCGAGTGGCAGCCGCCGGCTGAGGAGCGGACCTCCGCCGGTTCTTCAACGAAAGGAGAGTCGTGATGAAGAAGATGGAAAGGATGGATGACAAGCTGTTCAAGCCGCTCACCGCCGCGCAGCAGAAGCGCGCCGGCGGCGCGGTCACCACCCAGACGGCCGTGACCATCTACGAGACCAACAACCCTGCGCCGGATTTCCAGCGCGACGGCGATCAGGAGTAGCGCGCGACGGGGAGGGGCTCGCCCCTCCCCGCTTCCTGGCCGGTCCTCGCGAATGGTAGGCTCGCGGCGGGGGCGCCATGCAGCTCAGTGAACGATTCGTGCTTCTGCTTGCCGGTCTCGGATGCCTCGTCGCCACGGCATGCCCAGCGATCGCACAGGACAACTATGAGATCCAGGTCTATGGCTCCGAGACCGTGGCCCCCGGCCGGACGATGGTCGAATTGCACAGCAATTACACCTTCCAAGGCGCTCGCAGCGAGGAGATCCCGACGGAGCACACCTGGCACGAGACGCTGGAGATCACGCAGGGCGTGACGCCGTGGCTCGAGGTCGGGTTCTACGTCTTCACCAGCGAGGGCGGCTCCGGCTGGCAATGGGTGGGAGATCACATCCGGCCGCGCATCCGGGTGCCGGAAAGCTGGCACTGGCCGGTCGGCCTGAGCCTTTCGGCCGAGATCGGCTATCAGCGGCCGGAGTTTTCGGCGGATACCTGGACCGTGGAGCTGCGGCCGATCATCGACCAACAGTCCGGGCGCTGGTACTGGTCGTTCAATCCGACCCTCGACCGCTCGCTGCGCGGTCCGGGCACCTCGGACGGCCTGGTCTTTTCGCCGAATCTCAAGGTGGGCTATGACTTCACGCCGCGGATCAACGCCGGCCTCGAATACTACGGCTCGCTAGGATCGATCACCGGCTTCGCCGCGGTCGACCGGCAGCAGCACCAGGCGGGTCCCGCCGTCGACTTCAATCTCGGACCGGACTGGGAGCTGAACGTCGGAGCCGTCACCGGCCTCACCCGCAGCACCGACCACTTCATCCTGAAGATGATCATGGGCCGCCGCTTCGGATGGGGCCGGCGTCCGGAAGCGCCTTAATCCTTCTTCTCTTCCTTTTTCCGGTCCTTCTTCTTGTCGGGCTTCTTGTCGGCCTTCTTGGGCTGTTCCTTGGGATGGCGGTCGCCGGCCGGCGCATCGGTGATCTGATAATGGTGGACCTTCTGCAAGACCGATCCCGAGGAAGCCGGGCTCAGGTTTCGCTGATATGCTTCCGGCGAGGCCATTCCCGTGGCGACGATTTTCATCTCATACTCCCGCAAGGATCTCACCTCGGCTCTCAAGCTGAAGGAGGACCTCGAGAAGCTCAAGCATGACGGCTGGCTCGACCTCGAAGACCTGCCGGCCGCGAGTCGTTGGCGCGCCGAGATCGAGCGCGCGATCGAAGAGCGGGACATCTTTCTCTTCGCCCTGACCCCTTCTTCAGCCGTGTCCCGCGAGTGCCGAAAGGAGCTCGACCATGCGATCCAGCTCCGCAAGAGGATCATCCCTGTAGTCCGTGAGGACGTCGCCCCGGACAGCGTCGACGAGGCCCTCAACGATCTCGGTTGGATCTTCCTGCGCGCCGGGGATGATCAGGAGGCCGGCCTCGGCCAGATCGAGAACGCCATCACGACCGACCTCGATCATCTGCACAGCCACACCCGCGTCCTCAACCGTGCGCTGGATTGGGAGCGCGCGCGCCGAGACCGGAGCCGGTTGCTGCGGGGGAGCAACCTGGCCGAGGCCGAGCAGTGGCTCGCCGCGAGCCCGGGCAAGAAACCGGTGCCGACCCCGCTCCAGGAAGAGTTTGTCCGCGGCAGCCGGCACGGCGAGAACCGGCGCCGTGTCTGGCAGCTAGCAGTCGCCAGTATGCTCGTGGCAATCACCCTGACAGCAGCCTTCGTGGCCTACCAGCGGCGCCAGACAGCCCGCGACGACCTCTCCCGCCGGTTGGCCCGAGACGCGGTCTCCGCGGAGGCGCTCGACCGGAGCCTGCTCCTCGCCGTCGCGAGCCATGAGGTCTCCCAGACGGGCGATGCCGTCCTCTCGCTTCTCACCAGCCTCGAAAAGGCCCCGCAACTCCTCTCCATGCTTCACGGTCACACGGGCGAGGTCACCGCTCTGGCGTTTCACCCTCGCGAGCCGCTTCTCGCATCCGGAGGCGCCGACGGCGCCATCCATCTCTGGACGACGGGAACCTGGACGAGCCGCGGCACGTTACCTGGCAAGGAGCACATCGAAAAGCTCGTCTTCTCTTTGGATGGCAAGCTGCTGCTCAGCGGCGATCAGGCAGGCCAGGTGAGACGCTGGGAACCGTTCCGTGGGATGGAAATCCTTCCCCCGCTCAAGGCGCCGCGTGGCCTCGTCGAGTCTCTTTCGCTTCATCCCGCCGGCCGCTATCTCGGCGTCGGCTACTCCGCAGGAGCGCTGCTCTGGGATCTCGGACAGAGCCCTCCACGTCAGGTCGTGCTTCCGCTCGCGGAAGATCGCCGCATCCCTGCCGTTGCTTTCGATCCGAAGGGAAGGCGGATCGCCGCTCTGGAAGGAACGACGACCCTGATGGTCTGGGACTTCGCCGACGGAGCCCTGGCCAACCGCCATGCTCTGGTGCTCGCTTCCGAAGCGGCTGCTCTTGCCTGGAGCCCCGATGGAGAGAGCATCGCTCTGGGCCATCACGACGGCAGCATCACCTGGCTGGACGCCGGCAACCTGCAAGCGATCCGGCACGTCCCGGGATCCGGAAGCGCCATTCTCGATCTCGCCTTTGACGCAGAAGGCGCTCTCCTCGCCGCTGGTTGCGGAGATCACGTTGTTCGGGTCTGGGCCGAGAACCGCGACGAGCCCATGGCGATCTTGCCGGCGAGAGACCGCGTCTTCGCCATCGCCTTCCAGGCCGGCACCGGAATCCTCGCTTCAGCGGGAATCGATCCGACCCTCTATCTTTGGGACCCAGGTTTGGTCCAACCGCTGGCACGCCAGGCTCTGCACCGGCCGCGGAGCGACATTCAGAAGATTGTCCTCACTCCGGAAGGGCGCTGGCTCATTGCCGGAGACTTGGGCGGCCGGATCACGCGGCTGGACCTCGCAAACTTCGGAGAGCCTGAGGACCTCCCCATCGAGACCGGGGGAGATCTCGGCGGGCTTGCCATCGCCGGTGACGAGCTCCTCTGGAGCGGGGCCGACGGCTTCTTCGGACTCTGGGATTTGAAGAATCGTAAAGAGACCCTGCGCCGACAGGCGCCAGCCACCGTCAGCGCCGTCGCGTTCTGGGACTCCGGCCTCTTCGCGACCGGAGGTCAAGACGGTCGCGTCTCCCTCTGGCAGCGGGATTCCTCAGGCGGTCTCAAAGAAAACCCCCTCCACAGCGATGTTCCGCCAGTGAAGCCACCCGACATCATCATGGATCTCGCTTTCAGTCCCGACGGAAAGTTGCTCGCCGCGGGCGACAACAGCACTCACGTCTATCTTTGGGACGCCGCCTCACTGCGCCGCCTGCAGACCTGGACGGTTCCGAACGGAACCACCAATCTCGCCTTCTCACCGGACTCCCGGCAGATCGCGGTGGTCAACGGCGGTGATGGGGAAATCACCATGCTCGACCCACGACGAGCCGATGTCCCGAAAGCACGAAGCGGCGTCTGCAAGCGGGCTTTTTCTGTTGCTTTCCGCGAGGGCGGCCGCTTTCTGGTCACCGGATGCGACGACGGCTCTCTCGAACAGATCGAGATCAATCCTTGGCGTTCCTTGGGAAGCCTTCGCGCCGGGAGCGATTTCGTCTACTCTCTCGCCACCAGCCGCGACCCGGCCCTTACAGCGGCCGGAACTGCGGACGGACGGGTGGTTCTCTGGGATCTGGACCCGGCCTCCTGGAAACGCCGTGCCTGCCGCCGGGTGAATGAAGACTTACCGGAGGACATCCGCAAAGCGACCAGCCTTTCTGCCGATCTCTGCGGGCAGCTTCTACGCAACGCTCCGCCGGAGCCTCCCGGTCTCCGCTTCGAAAAGCAGCCGGCGCACCTGGGGGTTCCAGAGAATGTGGCCGGCGGGTAAGGTCCACAGCGTGTTCCAAACCCGGCCGGCCGAGGGGTGACTTACCGCCAATAGCCATGCCGGTAGCGCCAGCCACGCCGGCCGTGCTCGTAGCGGGGAGACACCCAGACGGCGCCACGATGCGGCGGGCGATCCCAATGGCCTCCCACCCATTCGTAGTTGCGGATTGCCGGCCGCCACTCCCAGTAGCCGCCGACCCACACGAGGTCCGGTCCCGGCCGCTCGACGATCACCTCTTCCCGCAGGGCGGGCGGAGCGATGTCAAGCCAAACCCCGCCGCCCGGACCGCGGACGGTCGCGACGCAGGACACATCGAAGAGAGCCACCACCGCGATCAGCAGGAGTGGAAGAAGAACGAGAGTCCGTTTTGCATTCATACCGTGTTACCTCCCAGAGGATGGAACCCGGAAGGACGGATATTCTTGCGCCGTCCCACCGCTTCGTCACGGATGAATGCAAAGCTCAGGCCGGCTCTGCTTTCGAGTCCCGGCCCGACTCCCGCGCACGCTGCGGCAGCTTGTTCGAGGCCACCAGACAAAGGAGGACGAAACCGGCTCCCCAGAGGAGGGCCTTGCGGTTGCCGTCCGTGGTGGCGACACGGCGCACCGCAGCCATCTCGTCGCGGGTCGTCGGCGGCAGGTTGTCGAAGACGCCGCCGGCGCTGAAGGCGAGGCTGGAGGCATGCTGGCGGATCGTCTCCTCGACCTGCTGCTTGGCGGCCGGAGGAATCCGCGGGCTCGTCCGCACGGCGCCCTGGAGATCGGTGACGATGGTGGTGAGCAGGATCGAGCCGATGATCGCCGAGCCGAGCGCGAGGCCGACCTGGCGGAAGGTGTTGGACACGCCGGACGCCTCGCCCGCCTCCTCGACCGCGACGGCCGACAGGGTCAAGTTGTTGATCTGCGACTGCACCAGCCCCATGCCGATGCCGTAGAGCGCGAGGCCCGGGATGAGCCAATTCAAGGAGGTGTCGATGCCCATCGCCTGCCGCATCGCGAGGAGGGCGACGAAGTTCAGCACCAGTCCGGCCTGCACCAGCCGTTTGTGATCGATCCGCTTGGTCAGTTGCGCCGCGGTCGGCGCGGTGAGCAACAGCATGGCCGAGAGGGGAAGCAGCATCATGCCGGTGTGGAACGCATCCAGGTTGCGCACCGATTGCAGGAACACCGGGAGCGAAAAGATCAATCCGTTCTGGCTCAGCATCATGATGCCGATCACCGCGGCGCCGGCGACGAAATTGGCGTTCTTGAACAGTCGCAACGAGACGATCGGCGTACCGCCGGCGCTCTCGACGTGCTGTTCCCAGAAAGCGAATCCGGTGAGCACGAGCAGTCCGAAGAGGATCGCGAACGGCACGATGGAAAGACCGCCCAGCGGCAGCTCCGTGCCGCCGATCGAGAACGGCTTCAGGGCGTGGATCCAGCCGTAGGACGACGCCTCGATGATGCCGAAGACGAGGGAAAAGAGGCCGAGGCCGGAGAGGAAGACGCCGAGCCCGTCGACCTTGCGGCGACCGGCCGCCTTCTCGTCGCGGATCACGATCGAGCCGAGCAGCAACAGGGCGACGACGAAGACGTTGATGCGGAAGCCCCAGCGCCAACTGTAGTGGGTCGTCAGGTAGCCGCCGAGCACCGGACCGACCGCCGAGGCCGCCGCGGCGGAAGCGCCCCAGATGCCGAACGCGATGGCGCGGTCATGGCCGCGGTATTTCGCCACCAGCAGCGCGGCGGTGGCCGGCATCATCAGCGCCGCGCCGATCCCTTCGACGATCGACTCGCCGAGCAGGAGTACCGGCACGGACTGGCTGATCGAGGCGATGAACGAGCCGACGGCAAAGAGGAACGCGCCGAGCATGAACATCCGTTTGCGGCCGAACAGGTCGCCCATCCGGCCGCCGGTGACGGTCAGCGCGGCGAGGGTCAGCGAGTAGGCCGAGATCACCCATTGCAGGCTTTGCAGGTTGGTGTGCAGCTCGCGGATCAACGTTTCCAGCGACACGTTCAGAAGCGTCGTGTCGATGATGATGATGGCGAGGGCGAGGGAGAGCACGAACAGGCTCCCCCACTTGCGCAGGCCGGTGGGCTCCGGAGGCGACGTCTCGGCGGTCTGCTCCGCCGGCTGCGTTTCTTTCAACGGCTGGGCCATGAATCATCCTTTCCGCCTGGCAGGACCGCCGGCGGTTCGGTGGGAGAGTAGCAACGATTGAGCCAGGAGTCACAGGGACTCGTCAACGCCGGCCTTCCGCCCGCCCGCCTCACCCCCGTCCCCTCTCCCATCGCCCTCCCCCCAACCGGGAGAGGGGCGCCACCACCCACAAATTTTCCCCCTCTCCCGGGGGCTGGGGGGCGATGGGAGAGGGGGTCAGGGGGTGAGGTCTACTGCTTCCTGCTTTTCAGGCGCTCGACCACGCTGTGCAGCATCGCCTGCGTCTCGGGGCTCCACCAGGCATCCACCATGCGGTCGAGCTCGCCGGGCTCGACGTCGAACACGGCGACGAGATCCTCCCGGGTTTTGCGCCGGGTGACGCTCATCGCGTCCGGCGGCAGCGCGAGCAGGCTCCGGCACCAGGCGAGCGCCCGCTCGACCACACCGTCCGCAGGCACCAGCTCGTCGATCAGACCGATGCGCGCCGCCTCCTCGGGGCCGATCAGCAGCCCCTCGACCGCCAGCCGCTCCGCCTGCCGCGCGCCGACCAGGCGGTGCAGCGCGGAGCAGACGACCGGCGGCAACGGCAGGCCGACCTGCACCTCGTTCAAGCCGATCTTCCAGCTCCCCTCGGCGCAGATCCGGATGTCGCAAAAGATCGGCAGCACGATGCCGCCCGCCGTCGCATGGCCGGTGATCGCCGCCGCGATCGGAATGGGCGACGCCGCGAGTGAGCGCAGCAACGTATAGAGACCGTGCCAGGCGGCGGCGAGCTTCGGCCGGTCGAGAGTCACGAAGATCGGCAGGTCCAGGCCGGCCGAGTACATGCCGGGAGGCCCCGAAAGAACGATCGCGCGAGCGCCCTCCCGCGGCGCGGCGATCACCGCCTCCGCGAGAGCGGCGATCAGCTCCGGCGACAGCGCGTTGACCGGCGGGCGGGCGAATCGCAGCTCGCGGATGGGTCCGTGGTCGGTGGTGGTGATCATTGGCGTTATCCCTCAGTTTTCTTGGCTTCCTGCCGCACCTGCGCGGACCGCGTGCGCAGATCGTCGTCCGTATCGAGCGAGAAGCTGCGGCCGTGGCCGAGGTCTTCGGACAGGAAATGAGCGACGTCCTCCGCCGCCGCATCGAGCCGCGCATGCGTCGCCTTGGAGAGCCCGGCAAAGCCGGCGGTGACGACGGTTCGGGCGTCGGGATCGTACTCCCAGACGCCGGCGATCTTTCCCTCGGCCAGGACGGAGCGCAGGGTCATGTGCTTCGCCTCGCCCAAGGGCACGATCTTGTCGGTCGCCAATTCCGGCACGGGAGTCGCGTGGTGGGCCTTGTCGACCAGCAAAGCCGGCCCGCCGTGGAGGGCCAGCAGGTTGTCTTCAAAGGAAAGCAGAGCGACCGGCTGGGAGGTTCCCCAGGAGGAGTCGAGCAGGGCGCGGCGCTCATGCAGGAGATAGAAGAGGTCGGGAAGATGATCGACCGCCACCGGCAGGACGTCGGCCCGCTCCATCGCGGTCTTGGCGTCGCGCTGCGGAATGCCGGCCCAGGCGGCGAAGTCCTTCTGCGTGCCGAGGCCGGCGCTGTGGAAGAAGATCCGGGCCAGGCCGGCGTAGAGGTCGATCGGATCGTCGGAGAGCTTCACGCCGTCGAACGGGCTGCGCTCCAGGATGCGCCAGAGATACCGCTCGCTGTCGAGGCGTCCGCTCTCCACGGCCCGGGCGACGCGGCCGGAAAACTCCAGCCGGCGCACCGCCGCCGGCAACGGCGAGGAGACCCCCACTTTCTTGCCGATGTCGCCCAGGCTGCGCACGGTGCCTTCCGGCAGGGCCTTGCGCAGCGCGTCCGTGGTCAACGGTCCGCGCTCGCCGAGCGTCTGGAGAACGGCGGCGCCGATCTCCTCCAGCTCACCTGGGCGGATACCCAACTTGGCGTGCTCGCGCTCGTCGCGCGAGCGGGTGAGCATCTCGGCCACCCGCAACGACAGAGGAACGTCGCGCCGCGGCACCAGATACATGCACCCACGGACCGCCGGGATGATCTGCGCCTCCCCCGCCGCCACGACCGCATCCAGGTCGGCCCGCCGCATCCCCGGCACCCGTGCGCGGACCGCCAGATAGACGTCCACCCCGCCGAGCGTGCGCACGAACCCGGTCTCCTCCAGCACCGCGGCAATCGACCGCTCGGGCGACCGTCCGGGCTGCGCCGGAAATCCCTGCGCGGTCACGAACACCTTGCGGGCCTCCTCGAGCGACAGGCGAAAGGCAGGTTTGGGTGCGTTCATGAGCGGGTCCCCTGAGTTTTTCAGCAGGCTATCACGAGGCGCTCCCAGCTTTCCAACAGCCTCTTGGTTTATGATCTCTGTCGAGCCACACCAACAGGGACTTCCCGAGAGGTTTGCGACCCATGGCGGACTTGCAGGAGGGATTCTGGGACAATCTCCTGGATTACATCCAGGACGGGACCGTCATTCCGGTCATCGGTCCGGAGCTCGTCACGGTGCAGGACGGCGACCGCGAGGTGCCCCTCAATCGTTGGGTGGCGCAGCGGCTGGCGTCCGCTCTCGGCCTGCCCACCGCGGAGCTTCCCGAAGGCTTTGATCTCAACGAGGTGGTCTCGCTGCACCTGCGCCGGCGCGGCGAGCGGGAAGAGCTCTACGCCCAGATCCACCGGATGCTCCGCAACGCCGCCCTGAAGCCGAACGAATCGCTGCGGGCGCTCGCCGGCATCTCCGGTTTCAACCTGTTCGTCTCGCTGACCTTCGACTCGCTGCTGGCGGACGCTCTCACCGCGACGCAGATCGTCTATTCGCCGAGCACCATCCGCGACCTCCCCGGCCCGAAGGCCGAGCTGCGGCAGCCGGTGGTGTTTCACCTCCTCGGGCGGGCGTCGGCGTCTCCGGACTACGCCATCTGCGACGACGACCTGCTGGAGATCCTGCATGCCATGCAGGACAAGCAGCGGCAACCCAAGATGCTGTTCGACGAGCTGCGCGGCAATCATCTGCTCATTCTCGGCTGCAACTTCGGGGACTGGCTCGCGCGCTTCTTCCTGCGCACCGCGCGGAGCCTCGAGCTGTCGCAGAAACGCCGGCGTTGGGATGTGCTGGTGGGCGATCAGATCGCGCACGACGCCAAGCTGGCGCTGTTCCTCGACAGCTTCAGCCCGGACACCCGGGTGGTCCGGTTGACCGCGGCGCAGTTCGTCGCCGAGCTCGCGGCACGCTGGCAAGCCGCCCATCCGGTGGCAGCGCAGAAGCTGGAGCCCGCGCCGCAGGAGGTGAGCACGGGCGGCAAGGGCCTCGCGATCGGGACGATTTTCATCAGCTACGCGAGCGAAGACCGCGAAGCGGCCGGCCGATTGGCCCAGGGGCTCCGCGCCGCCGGCCTGGAGGTGTGGTTCGACAAGGACGCCCTGCAGATGGGAGACGACTGGGCGCGCAGCATCCGGCGCGGCGTCGAACGCTGCTCGCTGTTCCTGCCGGTGATCTCACGCCAGTCCACCAGCGAGGAGAACCGGCGGCGCTACTTCTGGCGGGAGTGGAACGACGCGGCCGACTTCGCGCACGGAATGGCACCGGACGAGGCGTTCATCATCCCGGTGGTGATCGACGACACGCGCATCGATCGCGCCCCTCTCCCCGATCCCTTCAAGCGAACGCAAGGTAAGAACCTGTTGGACGGAAACATCACGTCTGATGTCGCCGAGCTGCTCAAAGCGCTGGTGCGCGACTTCCACCGCCGGCAGAAAGCCGCTTGAGAGACTGACATGCCGGAGCCATCCCAACCGTCTCAACCGTCTCGGATCGCCGATCTGCAGCGCCAGGCGCTGACCCCCGACAACCCCTGGCCCGGCCTCGAACCCTTCGACGAAGCCGACCGGGAGTTCTTCCACGGCCGGGCGACGGAGACGAGCGAGCTGTTGCGCCTGGCCCGCCGCGAGCCGCTCACCGTGCTGTTCGGGCGCTCCGGGCTGGGCAAGACGTCGCTGCTCAAAGCCGGGCTGTTCCCTCTGCTGCGCGACGAAGATTGCCTGCCGGTCTACGTGCGCCTCGACCATTCCGCGCGAGCACCGGAGCTGCGCGAGCAGATCTTTCACGCCCTGCGAGAGGCGTGCGATGCCGACCGGGTCCAGGCCGCCCAGCCGGCCGCGCACGCAAGCCTGTGGTCGTTCTTCCATCGCCGCGACGCGGAATTCTGGAGCGCGCGCAACCGTCCGGTGACCCCGGTGATCTTCTTCGATCAATTCGAGGAGATCTTCACCCTCGGTCAGGAAACCGAAGAGTCCCGGGCCCGGTCGGCCGCCTTCCTGGCCGAGCTAAGCGACCTGATCGAGAACCGGACCCCCGGCGCGGTCCGGGAAGCGCTGGAGGCCGAGCCCACGGCGGCGAGACAGTTCGACTTCAAGCGCTCGACGGTCAAGCTGGTGCTGAGCTTCCGCGAGGATTTCCTGGCCGAGATGGAGGGGCTCAAGGAAGGGACGCCCTCCCTCATGTACAACCGCTTTCGCCTGCTGGCGATGAACGGCACCCAGGCTTATGAAGTGATCACCCGCGCCGGCGGAACGCTGGTCGACGACGACGTCGCACGGCGGATGATCCGCCTCGCCTGGAAGAACGAGCCCAGCCCCCCGGTCGAGCCGGCGGACTTCCCCAAGATCGAGATCGATCCGGCCCTGCTCAGCGTCGTGTGCAGCGAGCTGAACCACAAGCGCCAGCAGACGGAGCCCCCGCTCGCGCGCATCACGCCCGAATTGCTGGCCGGCGCCGACCGCGAGATCCTCTCCGGCTTCTACGAGCGTGGCATGGCCGGCCTCGATCCGCGCGTGCGGACGTTCGTCGAAGACGAGCTCATCACCGGCCGTGGCTATCGCGACAGCCGCGCCCTGGAGGACGCGCTGGCCCTGCCCGGCGTCACCGCCGAAGCGCTCGACGCGCTGGTCCGCCGCCGTCTGCTGCGCATCGACGAGCGGCAGAGCGTGCGCCGGCTCGAGCTGACGCATGACGTGCTCGCCCGCGTGGTCAAGGAGAGCCGCGACAGCCGCCGGGACCGCGAGGCGCGCGCGCTGCAGCGGCGCAACCGGCGCAATGCGGCGCTTGTGCTGGCCGGAGCGATCGTCGTGCTCATCCTCATCGCGTGGGCCGGCTGGTTCCTGCGGCAGGCCGCCCAGGTGCTCCAAGAGGCAGAGATCACGCGGCTGATGGCGCGAGCGGATCACCTTCAGGACCTCAGTTATGACGCCTCCCTGCTGGTCAACCTGGAAGCGGTCCGGGCCGCTCCGGCTCTGCTGGATACGCAGTCCGGTCTGCTGCGGCGCTTCGTGAGCCATCCGCAACTCTCCGGGTTTCTGCCCGGGCACAAAGATTGGGTCACCAAAGTGGTCTTCAGCCCGGACGGCACGCGGCTGGCCT
Source organism: Thermoanaerobaculia bacterium (assembly GCA_036264355.1). Classification (GTDB taxonomy): domain Bacteria; phylum Acidobacteriota; class Thermoanaerobaculia; order Multivoradales; family UBA5704; genus UBA5704. Next base: position 5,862 of record DATARD010000014.1, on the reverse strand, counting down.
CCGCGAGCCGGGACCACACCGTCGTCCTGTGGGACGTCGCCAGCCGCCAGCCGCTCGCCACGCTCGCAGGACACCAAGGCGCGGTCCTGAGCGTCGCCTTCAGCCCGGACGGCACGCGCCTGGCCTCCGCGAGCGAGGACAAGACCGTCATCCTCTGGGACGTCTCGAACGTCCAGGACATCAACAGCCGCAAGCCGCTCGCCACGTTCGCAGGGCACAAGGGCGAGGTCTCCGGCGTCGCCTTCAGCCCGGACGGTAAGCGCCTGGCCTCGGCAAGCGAGGACCAGACCGTCATCCTGTGGGACGTCGACAGCCACCAGCGCCTGGCCACGCTGGAAGGGCACACGGCAAAGGTCCGGGGCGTCGCCTTCAGCCCGGATGGCAAGCGTCTCGCCTCGGCAGGCGACGACAGGGCCGTCATCCTCTGGGACGTGGACAGCCGCCAACGGCTGGCCACTCTGGAGAGTCACATGGGAAAGGTCGCCAGCGTCGCCTTCAGCCCGGACGGCAAGCGTCTGGCTTCCGCAAGCGAGGACCAGATCGTCATCCTCTGGGATGAAAACCACAAGCCACAGGCCAGATTGAAAGGACACAAAGGCCCCGTCTACAGCGTGGCCTTCAGCCCGGACGGAAAACAACTGGCCTCCGCAAGCGAGGACCAGACCGTCATCCTGTGGGACGTTGACGACAACAAGCGCCTGACCACGCTGGCGGGGCACAAGGACCAGGTGCGGGGCGTCGCCTTCAGCCCGGACAGCAAGCTCCTCGCCTCCGCGAGCCGGGACAAGACGGTCATCCTCTGGAATGTCTCAGACGTTGACAGCCGCAAGCCGCTCGCCACGCTCGAACATCAGGACGTGGTCCTCGGCGTCGCCTTCAGTCCGGACGGCAAACGCTTGGCCGCCGCGAGCGCGGACAAGACCGTCACCCTCTGGAATGTCTTGGACATTGCCAGCGGCAAGCCGCTCGCCACGCTGCGAGGGCACCAGGATGGGGTCCTCGGCGTCGCCTTCACTCCGGACGGCAAGCGCCTCGCTTCCGCGAGCGACGACCAGACCATCATGCTGTGGAATGTCTGGGACATCGACAGCGGAAAGCCGCTCGCCACCCTGAAGGGGCATCAGGATTCGGTCCTCGGCGTCGCCTTCAGCCCGGACGGCAAGCGCCTGGCCTCCGCGAGCGCGGACAAGACCGTCATCCTCTGGGACGTGGACAGCCAGAAGCCGCTCGCCACGCTGAAGGGGCACACGGACAAGGTCTACAGCGTCGCCTTCAGCCCGGACGGCAAACGTCTGGCCTCGGCGAGCGCGGATAACACGGTGATCCTGTGGGACATGGACAGCCGCAAGCGGTTGGTCACCCTGGAAGGGCACCGGGACAGGGCCTCAGGCGTCGCCTTCAGCCCGGACGGCCAGCGCCTGGCCTCGGCAAGCTGGGACAACACAGTGATTCTGTGGGACGTGGACAGCCACCAGCAACTGGCCACCCTGGAAGGGCACGACAACAAGGTCTCGGGCGTTGCCTTCAGCCCGGACGGCCAGCATCTGGCCTCCGCGAGCCAGGACAAAACCGTGATCCTTTGGGACGTGGGCTTGAACGGCCTGGCGGCCGAAGCCTGCCGCACAGCCCATCGGAATCTGACCTGTCCGGAATGGCGAAACTATCTGGGTGCCGACAAGCCTTACCACAAGACCTGTGAGGCGCTGCCCGGGCCGGAGAGGTGTGAGTGACAAGGGTAGACAGAGTCAAGCATGCCCGGGATTTTCATCAGCTATCGCCGTATCGATACCATGGCTTGGGCGGGGCGCCTGTTTGCCGACCTCCGGAAGAGCTTCGGCGCGTCCCAGGTCTTTATGGACATCAACGGAGGCATTCCGCGTGGGGCCGATTTCGAACAGGTGCTGACGACCGCGCTCGAGGGATGCGATGCGCTGCTGGCGCTCATCGGCCCCCAGTGGATTGGCTGCGAGCGACCAGACAGAAGCCGCAGGCTGGACGCCCCTGACGACTGGGTCCGGAACGAGATCTCTACGGCCTTGCGCCGTAACATTACGGTCACGCCGGTGCTGCTCGGCGGCGCGTCGTTCCCCGGTGAAGTAGAGCTTCCGGAGGATCTGCGCGCGTTGCGCAAGCGGCAGCATGCGGAGGTCACCGACACGCGATGGGACTACGATATCGGCGAGCTCATCAAGGATCTCATCAAGCTGACATCGCTGAGGCCCCTGGATGACGTCGTCTCTGCGAACACAGGCATCCGTCTGCTCAAGGACCTGATTACCGAAAAGCCGGCGGTCGCCGACGCGGTAAGCCGCTCGAAGGAGGTCATCGAAAACACATACTCTCAAGTCGGCAAGCTCGTGCTCTTCAAGCGGCTCCACGATTCGTTGCATGTCATCGAGGTCGATTGCCTCCGCCCGATCCAGGCAGGAGGGCCTACGGGCAGGCTGCGGCCGTTCAAGATCCGGTTCGCCGGAGAGACACGCCGCATCCAGGAGGCGATCCAGGAAAAAGAATGGAATTCCGTTCTGCGTGACGATCTCGTGGACCGGCTCGCTTCGGCCACGGCAGCTCTGGAGGCCGCGGTGGAAGCGCCGAGCGAAGCGTTTTATGGGCGCGTCGTCGGCGAGCTCAGTGGGCTCCTTTCCGGCATGTCTCCGCAGTTGGATGTGGGGATTGCCGAAGCCGCAGCGGGCCTGAATCTGGACCGCCTTCTGGAGCTCATGGGCAGAGTGAGAGACAGGCTGCCATCGCCGGCCGCGGGGAAGGACCCCGAGCTCGAGCCGTTCGTCCAGGGCATCGATGCCCTGAGCAGGCTGAGGGACGAGTTGAACAAGCGGGTCTCCGAGCACGGGCTCCTGCAGCGCCTCGATTCCAAGTTGCGAACCGTGTGCGTTGGAGGAATCCTGCCCGGAATGCTGGCTGGCGAGTGGGTACGGATCCGGCTGGTGCGCTCCCGGCTCGCGCCACCCTTTTCGCCAGAGCTAGGAGCGGTGAACGATGACCTCGTGGCCATCGAATGCGAAATCGAAGCAAGTCTGGGGCAAGGAAACGAGGCGGCGGCTCTGGATCTCGTGAGTGAGTATTTCCGGGCCGTCAGCTCGGTGTTCCGGGACGTCGACGGAAGCCTCAAGGAGTTCTGCCTACGGCTGAGCGCCGTCGCTCAGCCCCTGAAAACAGTCCTCCGCATGTTCTAGGCCGGGAGGCCTTATGTCAGATGCAGCCGTAGCCCAATCCGCCGCTCCTTTTGAGAGCGCAAGCGAGCTCCGGGAAGCGCACGCGCGTCTCCTGGAAGCGTTCGACTCTCAGCTCGGAGAGAACGCCAGCTCAGCCGGGGAGGCCGCCGCGTTGGCGCGCCTCGAACCTGAGATCCGGCTGTTTCTGGAGCGCGGCGCGGCGACGGGCGTCTACCTGGAGGAGACGAAGGAGCGAACTTCCTGTCAGGTATTGCTGGATTATTGGCTTTCCAGCCTCGCGCAAGCGGGATTGCCGGTCGGGAGCATCCGTCTTGCACGCTTCGATGCCGAGCACTTGCCGGACCTGAAGAGGGTAGATTGCCCCTATGTCGGGCTCGACGCTTTCCAGGCAGAGAACAAGGCTTATTTCTTTGGCCGGGAGCCCGACACGAAGGCATTGCTGGCCCAAGCGCGCGTCACTCCGCTGGTCGTGGTTCTCGGCGCCTCGGGTAGCGGGAAATCTTCCCTCGTCATGGGCGGCGTGCTGCCCACGCTCACAGACGAGGGAACACTGCGCGTCGTTCCACCTTTCGTTCCGGGAAACGCTGTGCTCGAACATCTGGCGGAGGCGGTGCTGCGGAGCCGCAGCGAGACGGACGCCAATCCGGCATCTGTGGCCTCGGTACTGCGGGAGAATCCCCAGAGCGTGCTCTCCCTGGTGGGTGCGGAAGCGCCGCCGGCCCTGATCACCATCGATCAGTTCGAGGAAGTGTTCACGCTTTCCAGCGAAAAGGACAGAGAGGCGCTGGTCGCGAGCCTCGCTCAGCTTCTGGAGGCGGACCACCGCGTGATCCTGACCATGCGGGAAGAGTTCAGGAGCCGCATGGTCGAGTTGCGCGCGCTCTCGCCGTATCTCGATAAGGCCTGGTACTCGATGCGCCCCATGGACTACGACGAGCTCAGAGCGGCGGTGGAGAAACCAGCGGCGCTGGTGAACCTCCAGTTCCAGGCGGGCATCGTGGACGACCTGGTCAAGAAGGTGCTGGGACAGCCCGCGGCGTTGCCGCTGCTGCAGTTTACGTTGCGTTTGCTCTGGAAGGAGCGCGACCGCAACCGGATCACCTGGGAAGTCTATGGCAAGACCGGGGACCCTCTGAACGCGCTGAAGGCCTCCGCGGACCAGTTCTACGACGGGCTTGCGCCGCAGACCCAGATCGAGGTCCGACGCGTGCTGCTGGAGCTGGTCCGGGTGGACGAACTTCTGCTCGAGGCGTATCGCCAGCCGGTGGCCATGAGCCTTCTGCTCCAAGCGGGCAAGGCGAACACCGAGGAAGTCATCAAGTTGTTAGCCGAGAACGATTATGTCCGCATAACGGAGGGCGTCACCGCGGCGGACGCGGTCGTCGAGGTCAAGCATGAGTCGCTGGTGCGCAACTGGCCGCGCTTCGTAGGGTGGATCGACGACAAGCGCAGGGAGCTGGGGCAGCGGCTCGCTCTCGCGCAGGCTGCGCGACAATGGGAGGAAAGCGGGAAGCCTATCAAGGGTCTACTGAACGGCTGGCAACTGGAGGAGGCGAAGGGCCATTCCAACCTGTCGGCTGTGGAGGTAGAGTTCGTCCAAGCCAGCGACAAGGCTGTCGAACGCGCGCAGCAGGAGAGAGAAGATGTCCTGCGGCGTGAGGTCGAACAGAAGCTCAAGCACCAGCGCAACCGGCGCAATGCGGTGCTCGTGGGAGCAGGAGCGTTGGTCGTGATCATTCTCATGGTGCTTGCCGGATGGCTCGCGTTGGAAGCCAGCCGGGCGCGGGCGCAGCTTTCCGAGCTGCTGCAGGAGACGAGGATGGCCAAGGCTGACCGGCTTCAGGATGTCGACTACAGTGCATCGCTTCTGGTCAACCTGGAAGCGGTTCGGGTTGCTCCGACGCTCGATGCGTCGGCTGGGCTGCTGCGGCGCTTCGTGAGCCACCCACATCTATCCGCGTTTCTGCCGGGGCACAAAGACAGAGTCTTCAGCGTTGCCTTCAGTCCGGACGGGAAGCTGCTGGCGTCGGCGAGTGGGGACAAGACCATAATCCTGTGGGACGTGGGCAACCGCAAGCCGCTGACCACACTAGTGGGGCACAAGGGAGACGTTTATGACGTTGCCTTCAGCCCGGACGGGAAGCGGTTGGCCTCGGCGAGTCAGGACAAGACCGTGATCCTATGGGACGTGGATAGCCGCAACCCTCTGGCCACGCTGGAGGGGCACAAGGACGTGGTCTATAGCGTAACCTTCAGCCCGGACGGGAAGCGGCTGGCCTCGGCGAGTTTTGACAAGACCGTGATTCTGTGGGACGTGGACAGCCGCAGCCCTCCGGCCACGCTGAAGGGGCACAAGGACGGGGTCTTTGGCGTCGCCTTCAGCCCGGATGGGAAGCTGCTGGCCTCGGCGAGTGGGGACAAGACCGTGATCCTGTGGGACGTGGACAACCGCAGCCCTCTGGCCACGCTGGAGGGGCACGAGGGCGCGGTCAGCAGCGTCGCATTCAGTCCGGACGGGAAGCGGCTGGCCTCGGCGAGTGTGGACAAAGCCGTGATCCTGTGGGACGTGGACAGCCGAAAGCTTCTGGCCACGCTGGAGTGGCACAAGGACGGGGTCACCAGCGCCGCCTTCAGCCCGGACGGGAAACGGCTGGCCTCGACGAGTTTG
>DATARD010000424.1:0-21222 GCA_036264355.1 Thermoanaerobaculia bacterium | reverse complement strand
CCACCGCCCGGCACGATGCCCTCTTCAACGGCCGCCTTGGTTGCGTGCATCGCGTCTTCGACACGCGCCTTCTTTTCCTTCATCTCGGTTTCGGTGGCCGCGCCGACCTTGATGACGGCGACGCCGCCCACGAGCTTCGCCAGGCGCTCCTGGAGCTTCTCGCGGTCGTAATCGCTCGTGGTGTTCTCGATCTGCTTGCGGATCGACTCGACGCGCCCCTTGATCTCCTTGGCCGCGCCCGCCCCCTCCACGATCGTCGTGTTGTCCTTGTCGATCGTGACCTTCTTGGCCTTGCCGAGGTCTTCCATCTTGATGTTCTCGAGCTTGATGCCGAGATCCTCGGTGATCGCTCGACCGCCCGTCAGGATGGCGATGTCTTCGAGCATGGCTTTCCGGCGGTCGCCGAAGCCGGGCGCTTTCACAGCCGCCGCCTGCAAGGCGCCGGGCTTCGGCGACCGCCGCAAGGCCATGCTGGAGGACATCGCGACGCTCACCGGCGGCAAGGTGATCACCGACGACCTCGGCATCAAGCTGGAGAACGTCCAGTGGGCCGACCTCGGCGACGCCAAGAAGGTCGTCCTCACCAAGGACGAGACCACCATCGTCACCGACTCGGACGACGCCAAGCGCCGTGAGGCGATCGCCGGCCGCGTCAAGCAGATCCGCAACCAGGTCGAAGAGACCACCTCGGACTACGACCGCGAGAAGCTGCAGGAGCGGTTGGCCAAGCTGGTCGGCGGCGTCGCGGTGATCAAGGTCGGTGCCGCGACCGAGACCGAGATGAAGGAGAAGAAGGCCCGCGTCGAAGACGCCATGCACGCCACCAAGGCGGCCGTCGAAGAGGGCATCGTCCCCGGCGGCGGCGTGGCTCTGCTGCGCGCCATCAAGGCGGTCGACGGTGTCACCGCCGAGGGTGACGTCCGCGTCGGAGTCAACATCGTCCGCCGCGCGCTCGAAGAGCCGGCCCGCCAGATCGCCGGCAACGCCGGTGAAGAGGGCTCGGTGGTCGTCAAGCAGCTCCTGTCGAGCAACGGCACCAGCGGCTTCAACGCCGCCACCGGTAAGTACGAGGACCTCGTCGCCGCCGGCGTCATCGATCCGGCCAAGGTGACCAAGACGGCGCTGATCAACGCCGCCTCGATCGCCGGCCTGATGCTGACCACCGAAGCCCTGGTCTGCGAGATCAAGGAGAAGGACGACAACAAGGGCGGCGGCGCCGGCGGCGGCATGCCCGGCGGCGGCATGGGCGGCATGTACTAAACCGCGCTTCGCCGGGCGGGCCTCCCGCCCGGCTGCTCGAATATGAGGTTCATGAAAGGGCCGGCCCGGCAACGGGCCGGCCGTTTGTTTTGGACTTTAAGTCAGGCATCCTCACCGCGCTTCGGGCGGCACGACCGGGGCGATGCGGGGATCGATGCGGACGGCGAGCGCGAAGCTTCGCCGCGCTTCGTCGATTCGATGGTCGGCCAGCTCGGCGGCGCCGAGGTTCTGGTAGATCTCGGGCCGCGGCTCCAGAGCCGCCGCCGCCTGGTAGGACTCGATGGCCAGGTCCGGCTGGCCGAACACCAGATACTGGCTGCCGCGGGCGAGCGGCACTCCGATCTCGGTGGGATCGAGCGCGGCGGCCAGCTTGAGGGCCTCGAGGTTGGCGGCGAGGAGACCCAGCGAGGCTCTCCCCTTGGCGCGCGCCGCCATCGTGCGGGTCTCGACGACGACCAGCAGCCGGCCGGCGGTGAGCCGGGCATGCCAGCGCATGGCCTGCCCCACCAGCGCCAGGGCCAGCACGGCGGCGAGCGGCCAGACCAGGTGCCGTCCCCGCACGCCGGCCCTTTCCGTGGTGTCAGGCTCCGGGTCCGCCGGCCGCATCACCCAAGCGAGGAAGAGGAGAGCGGGATAGCCGATCAGGGCCAGGCGGAACGGGAAATACGCCAGGGCGAGAATGGCCAGAGCGGCCACTCCGGCGACGGCGAGCGCGCGTTCTCTTCCCGTGGGCCGGGCGCGCACCGCGCCCGCGAGGACCCAGAGCGCCCAGCCCAGGGCGAGCAGACCGGGGACCCCCAGATCCGCGGCCGCCTCCAGGTATTCGTTGTGGGCGTTGGCGAACACCGGCTGCAACAGATTCGCGTCGAAACGGGTGCCACGGTCGAGCAGGGCCAGCTTGGCGGGCACGAACTCGGGAAGAAAGGCGCCATGGCCGACGCCGGCCCAGGGGTGCTCGCGGAGCATCCAGACGGCGGTGCGCCAGCCGTCGAGGCGCCCGGTGAGCACCTGATTCCAGTCGCCGTGCAGGGCCTGCCCGATCTTCGCCGCCATCCGCTGGCGCAGCGGCGCGACGGCCAGCACCAGCACGAGGGCGACCGCCGCGCCGCCGCCGAGGATCAGGGAGGTCTGGCGCCGCGGCAGGACGAGCGCCCAGAAGAAGAAGCTGCCCGCCGCCACCGCCGTCAGAGACACCAGGGTCTGCGTCATGGCCATGGCGGAAAGGCTGACGATCAGCGCCACGGCCGCCCACACGGCAGCGCCGCGGCCGGTGCCGGCCGCCGCGCTCCAGCGCCGGGAGAGCATCCACTGCGCGATCAGGCAGGGGAGCACCAGATAGGCGGCGAGGTCGCCGGGATTGCCGGCCCACGAGGTCATCGCCAACCGCCGGTCGTAGGAGATGCCGACCAGTTGCAGTGGCTCATACAGGCGGTAGTACTGGAGAATGCCGAACAGGGCGAGCGCCGCCGCCGGCCAGAGCAGCAGGCGCAACGCCTGCTCCTGGCGCGCCGCCGGCAGCGCGAGGCTCCAGCCCACCAGCGCCGCCGCGCCGATCCACAGATCGATCAGCCCCTCGCGCGCATGGAGCGGGTGGGCGGTGGTCCACAGGCTGCACGTCGCGACGGCCAGGAGAGGAGCCAGCGCGCGCACCGCCGGCCAGCGCCACAGGTCGGCGAGGCGCACCATCTCGACCGTGCGCAGCCGCCAGGTGAGGAAGAAGAGCGACGCGAGGGCGAGCCAGCCGCTCGCCATCAGCTTGGGGAGGCGGAAGACCTCCTTGCCGTCGGGATCATAGAGAAACGGCGGCACCAGCAGGACGAGCCAGAGGGCCAGCACGCCGAGGCGGAAAGGGAGCCCTGGTTTCGGGTCTGGTCTCGGGCCGGCGGCAGGACGGGCGGGGCGGCGTGAGGCGGTCACGGCCGGGGAGTATATAAGCCACCGGCTACTGGAGGGCGTTCCAGGTCTGGCGGGCCTCCTCGAAGCTGGCGAGGATGGCCGTCTTTCTGCCGCAGGTCTTGCACTCGAACCAGAAGACGGTGGTGCCGCCGCCCACCTGCACGCTCGCGGCCGGCGGCGTGCCGCAGGTCGAGCACAGCCGGATCGGGCTGCTCGGAACGCGCGCCTCCTGCCAATCGCTGGACATCCGCGCCTCTCCCCTCAGCTCCCTCTACCCACACGAATCCAAAAGAAAGTTGGCTACACGGTAGCACGAATCCGGGCTCGCTCCTAGGGCCGGTCCAGGCGCAGGCGCACCGTGCGCGCGCTGTAGCGGCCGAGGCGGCGCAGGAGATCGAAGGGACGGGCGAGGCGGCGGCCCAGGTAGCCCAGCGGATGCCGGGGCGGACCATAGATGGCGTCGATCTGGCCGCGGGTCAGGAAAACCGCGCCGAGCACGGACCGGGCGAACCGCACCACCGGCAGGCGGTCGCTGGGCTGCGGCCGGAAGAAGCCGAGGCGCAGCGACGCCTCGTATTCGGCGTCGAGGCGGCCGGCGAGGATGTGGCGCAGCAGCACAGCCGCTCCGCTCTCGGCGGCCAGCAGGCCGACGCCGTCGATCCCTGCCGCCAGCGCGGCGCACAGGTCGCGCGCCGCCGCGGCCTCGGCGGCGGTGACGTCCCGCTCGACGAGCTCGGCGGCGCGAGCGGCGAGCGGCGAGCCGGCGGTGTGAAAGCCGAGATCGATCAGGTCCGCCATCGTCTTCAGCAGCGAGTAGGACGCCGGCCACCAGCCGTGCTGGCCGAGACCGTGCACCAGGGCGTGCGCCGCCAGCACCTCGACGGCGGGCGCGGCGCAGCGCCCCGGCAGGTCGGGGAAGGGGCGCAGCAGACCGTTGCGTTGCAGCGCCTCGACCGTCGCCGAGACGCCGCCGTCGAGACGGACGCCGAGGATCACCCGGTGCACCTCGACGACCCCGCCATTGGGGTGCTCGACCGGCGCCAACTGGTGCTCCATCGCCGGCATGCCGGAGAGCCGCCAGCCGAGCGCGAGGAGGGCGTGCTGCAGCTCGGCCGCCCGCTCCTCCGGCGCCAGGATGTCGAGATCGCACGCCGAGCGCGCTCCGAGCGCCGCGAAGCCGGCCTTCTCCAGCGCGGCGAATTTGAGCAGGACGAGGGGGAGGCCGAGCGCCGCCGCCGTCTCAGCGACCTCGGCCGCCAGGGCGAGGAAGCGCAGGCCGACCGCGGCGGCGGCGGCATGATCGCGCTGGAAGCCCGCCGCGGCCGCCGGCTCCAGCTCGCCGGCCAGACGCTCCCGCCCCTGCCGCGAGACGATGCGCGAGGACACCTCGAAACGGCGGGCGGCCACCAGCGCGTCCCGGGAATCGAACGCCTCGGCGAACGGCGCGCCGGGCGGCCCGAAAGCGCGCAGCAGCATCCAGCGCACCTCGGGGGGCACCTCGAGACGCGGCGGGCGGAAGCGGATCGCGCGGCCGGGCGTTCGCCTGGACATCCCCAGCAGAATAGCGCGGGACGATCGCGAGAAGATCGCGTCCGCCGGGAATCCGGCTCCGGTCCGCGCCGTTGATCAGTCCGGAATGCGCTGTCGAACCTCCCGCGGAAAGCTCACCCTGCTCGCTGCCTTGACGCTGATCCTGTTCACCGCCAGTCAGCCCGGCAACGCACAGCCGCTCGCACCGGGGCGTCCCCGCGCGCCGCGGTCCCGTCCGCCAACGTCCCGCCCGGCCCGGCCGGGCCGGCTCCGCTCGTTGCCCCTGGTCGAGGTGCCGGCCCTGCTGCCGGCCGGCGCCCAGCGCGACGAAATCGCCGTTCTGCTCACCGGCGACGGCGGCTGGGCGGTGACCGACCGCGGCCTCTCGCGGCAGCTCGCCCAGGGGGGCATTCCGGTGGTGGGGTGGAATTCGCTCCGCTACTTCCTCTTCCGCAAGGATCCCGACCGCGCCGCCCGCGACCTCGAGCTGATCCTGCGCCACTACCTCGACCACTGGCACAAGAAGAGGGTCATCCTCATCGGCTACTCCTTCGGCGCCGACGTCATGCCGTTCCTCGCCGCGCGCCTGCCACCCGACCTGGCGGCACGGATCTCGCTTCTCGCTCTCCTCGGCCCGAGCGGCCGGGCGGACTTCCGCTTCCACGTCACCGAGCTGCTCGGCAGGGATTCCAAGGACAGCCTGCCGACCCTGCCCGAGCTCGAACGGCTGCGCGGTCTGCCGATGCTCTGCGTGCAGGGAGCGGAGGAGAAGAACAGCTACTGCCCGAAGCTGACCGGCGGGCTGGCGACCGTGCTGGTCCGCCCCGGCGGCCATATCATCGACAAGAATTATGGCCCCATCGCGGCCTGGATCCTGGGGCCGCGCCAGGCTTCATCAGACTGACACTGGAGATCGTCCGACACCATGAAAGCGACTCGTTCCCTCTGCCTGTCCGCCCTCGTCCTGACCCTCTGTGCCGCGCTGTCCCAGCCGGCCGCCGCCACGGAGTCGACGATGACCCTGGAGCCCTTCGGCACCGTCACCCTCTACCACGAGAGCGCGCGGCCGAGCCACATCGCGATCTTCATCTCGGGAGACGGCGGCTGGAAGTTGGGCGTCGTCGACATGGCCCGCGAGCTGATGGGCGAGGACGCGCTGGTCGCCGGCGTCGACATCCGCCACTACATGAAGGCCGCGGCCAACCAGCCCGACCACTGCTTCGACCCTTCCGGCGACTTCGCCACCCTCGGCCGCGCCATCGAGAAGAAGTTCGGCTACACCAAGCACGTCGAGCCGGTGCTGGTGGGCTACTCGTCGGGCGCCACCCTGGTCTATGCCGCCATGGTGCAGGCCAAGCCGCACACCTTCGGCGGCGGTGTCAGCCTCGGCTTCTGCCCCGACCTCTTCGTGCATCCACCGATCTGCGAGGGGAGCGGCCTCACCTTCAAGAAAGACCCGCACGGCCAGGGGATCGACTTCCAGCCCGCCGACACCCAGGCGCCCTGGTACGCCCTGCAGGGGGACATCGACCAGATCTGCACGCCGGAGGACACCCGCACCTATCTGAAGAAAGTGCCCAACGGCAATCTCGTCTGGCTGCACAAGGTCGGCCACGGCTTCTCGGTTCCCAAGAACTGGATGCCGCAGCTCAAGGAGAGCTTCGCCAAGGCGACCGGCCAGTAGCGGCGGACGGAAAACCAGCCTTACTGAATTTTTACACCAGCAGCGCCTCAGGCCAATCCTCTGGGCTATGCTGTTGCTCTACAGAGGAGGGATCGACGCCGGCCGCGGCGACGGAATCTTCGCCGGGTCAACGCGTTATCTACGATATGGACCCACTGGAAAACAACCACAGGCAGCGGCGCTGGCTCGTCACCGCGATCGTCATCGTCGTCGCGGCGCTCGTCGGGCTCTTCTTTCTGCGCCGGGGTAAAGACGACGGCGGCGAGCGCTACCGCACCGAAGTCGTCGATAAGGGGACCGTCGCGCAGACCGTGAGCGCCACCGGGGCGCTCTCCGCCGTCACCACGGTCCAGGTCGGCAGCCAGGTCTCCGGCATCATCTCGAAGCTCTACGTCGACTTCAACAGCCAGGTGAAGAAAGGCGAGCTCCTCGCCGAGCTCGATCCGACGCCGTTTCAGCAGACGGTGGACCAGCGGCGGGCCGACGTGTCCAAGTCGAAGGTGCAGGTGGCCAACCAGAAGATCACCTATGGCCGCCAGCAGAGGCTGATGCAGAGCGGCCTGATCGCGCAGTCGGACCTGGATGCGGCGAAGACCGCCTACGAGGCGGCGGTCGCGGACCTCGACCTGTCGCAGGCCTCGTTGCGCCAGGCGGAGACCAACCTCGGCTACACCAAGATCTTCTCGCCCATCGACGGCGAGGTCGTGGCGCGCAGCTACGACATCGGGCAGACGGTCGCCGCCTCGTTCCAGGCGCCGACCCTGTTCATCATCGCCAAGGACCTCACCAAGATGCAGGTGCAGGCCGACGTCGACCAGTCCGACATCGGGCAGATCAAGGTCGACGAGGTCGCCCGCTTTTCGGTCGACGCCTATCCGGAGCAGGAGTTCCGCGGCCGCATCGCCCAGGTGCGCCTGAACGCGACGGTGAACCAGAACGTCATCACCTATCCGGTGATGATCGAGGTGCCGAATCCGGACGGCAAGCTGCGCCCCAGCATGACCGCCAACGTCACCATCGAGGTGGCCCGGGTGCAGGACGTGCTGCGGGTGCCGAACTCAGCGCTCCGCTTCCGGCCGACGCTGGAGACCGGGAAGGATGCGAAGGCGAAGCCCGCCGGCACGCCGGGGCAGCCGCCCGCGGCCGGCGAGAGGACGCCGGTGCCCGGGCAGACGCCGGGCGGCGCTCCCGAGGGCCGGCGGCATTGGAACGGACAGGGCGGACAGGGTGGGCCTGGCGGGCCTGGAGCCCCTGGCGGGCCCGGAGGATCACCGGGCGGTGAGCCGGCTTCGACCGAGCGCAGCGTCGCCGGCCTCGGCGAGCACGGGCAGGGCATGAACGACCTCGGCAAGGTCTTCCCCGGCGGCGGTGGCCACCAGGGCGGCCGGCGGCAGACCCAGACGGTCTACGTCGTCGGTCTGAAGAACGAGCTCCGCCCGGTCACCATCCGTCCGGGCATCAGCGACGGGCACTACACCCAGATCCTCCAGGTCGTCGACGGGACGTTGAGCCCCGGCGACAAGGTGGCGGTCGGCCTGGCGACGGCCAAGGTCGAAACGACGGGCGGCTTCCCGGGCAGTACCCCGGGCGCGCGACCGGGCGGTGGACGGCCGGGCGGCCGGTTCTAACGTGGAGGGCACACGATCGTGACCGCTCCCGACGCTCCCGACGCTCCGGTCATTGAGATCCGGGACCTGACCAAGGTCTACAAGATGGGCGAGGTCGAGGTGCGCGCCCTGAAAGGCATCAACCTGTCGGTGGAGCGCGGCGAGCTGGTGGCGATCATGGGCCCGTCAGGCTCCGGCAAGTCGACGTTGATGAACATCCTGGGCTGCCTCGACCGCCCGACGGCCGGCACCTATCTGCTCGACGGCATCGACGTCTCGCGGCTCGACCGCGACCGCCGCGCCGAGATCCGCAACGCCAAGATCGGCTTCGTGTTCCAGAGCTTCAACCTGCTGGCGCGGACGCGGACGACCGAAAACGTCGAGCTGCCTCTCCTCTACAGCGACCTCGGGCTCTCCGGCCTCGAACGGGCGAAGCGAGCCCGCGCCGCCATCGCCCGCGTCGGCCTCGGCGGACGCGAGGACCACTACCCGTCGCAGCTCTCCGGCGGCCAGCAGCAACGGGTGGCGATCGCCCGCGCCCTGGTCACCGAGCCCGCCATCCTCCTCGCCGACGAGCCGACGGGCAACCTCGACTCGCGCACCTCGGAGGAGATCATCGGCATCTTCCAGCAGCTCAACGACACCGGCAAGACGGTGATCATCATCACCCACGAGCCGGACATCGCGGAGCACGCCAAACGCGTCGTCCACGTGCGCGACGGCCGGATCCACAGCGACGAACGGATCGTCCAGCGGCGGGCCGATCCGAACGCCTACCACGAAGACGACGACGATGAAGAATCCGGCGCCGCGCCCGTGCCGGCCGCGGCCGGCGGGAGGTCCATGCCATGAAAGTTTCCCTGATGCGTCTGCTCAACATCACCAAGGTCGGCTTCCTGGCCATCGCGCGCAACAAGCTGCGCTCGGCGCTGACCATGCTGGGGATCATCATCGGCGTCGGCTGCGTCATCACCATCGTGGCGCTCGGCGCCGGCGCGTCGAGCTCCATCCAGGCGACGATCAGCTCGCTGGGCACCAACTTCATCATGATCTTCCCGGGCGCCGCGACGCAGTCGGGCGCGCACATCTTCACCGGCGAGTCGAAGCTGACGCCGGAAGACGTGCAGGCGATCAAGACGGAAGCTCCGGCGGTGGCCTACGCCTCGGCCGGCGTGCGCAGCAGCGGCCAGGTGGTGGCCGGCGAGCTCAACTGGGGGACGACGATCTACGGCGTCGACGTGGACTGGCCGTTCATCCGCGCCTGGAACGTCGCCCAGGGCTCGTTCTTCACCGAAGGAGACGTGCGCACCGCGGCCAAGGTCTGCATCCTCGGAGCGACGGTGGCCGAGAACCTCTTCCCGGCGGGAGACGCGGTCGGCCAGGGGATCCGGATCAAGAACGTGCCGGTCCGCGTGGTGGGAGTGCTCGAGCGCAAAGGCGGCAACATGATGGGGCAGGATCAGGACGATCAGATCATCGCCCCCTACACCACGGTGATGAAGCAGCTCCAGGGAAAGTCGCGCATCGACCTGATCTACATCTCGGCCGTCGCCGCCGACCAGGTGAGCGAAGCGCAGACCGAGATCGAAGGGCTGCTCCGCCAGCGCCACCGCATCCAGCCCGGCCAGGACAGCGACTTCCAGATCCGCACCCAGGAAGAGATCGCCTCGACGGCGGCACAGACGTCGCAGACGCTGTCGTACCTGCTGATCGGCGTCGCCGCCGTCTCGCTCCTGGTGGGCGGCATCGGCATCATGAACATCATGCTGGTCTCGGTGACCGAACGGACGCGCGAGATCGGCATCCGCCTGGCGATCGGCGCCAAGGGCCGCCACGTGCTCCTGCAATTCCTCCTGGAGGCGATCGCGCTGTCCGCCTCCGGAGGGATCATCGGCATCATTCTCGGCGTCATCGCCTCGAACGTTGTTTCGAAGGCGGCCGGCTGGGCGACCACCGTGAGCACCGGCTCGATCGCCCTCGCCTTCTTCTTCGCCGCCGCGATCGGCGTCTTCTTCGGCTTCTACCCCGCCCGCAAGGCGTCGCGGCTCGACCCGATCGACGCGTTGCGCTACGAGTGAGGCCCGGTCAGGTGCAGGAGGAGCTCGGCCGCATAGCGGCCGTGCTCGTCCCGCACCCACATCTCGTCCGGTCCGGGCAGCATCTCGGTGACGTGCAGGACAGCCGCAGCGGCGCCCGGAGCCGGAACCAGGGCACGCCGCAGGAGGTCGACCGCGAGCGGCGCTGCCTGATCGACATAAAAAGGCTTGGGATCGGCTGCGGTGTGCACGAAGACGTGGCGCGGCAGGCCGTGCTCGCGTTGCCAACGCGCGGTGCGGGCGAAGAACAGGGCGCCGGCGGTGTCCGGATCGCCGGGACCGCTCCCTTCCGGCGGGATTTCAGGCGCCGTGCCGGGAGCGAATTCCCAGCGGCGGCGGAAAAGCACCAGTCTGCCGCTGGTGATGCGCGGCCAGGCCGGGAGGTCCGGAACGTCGAAGCCGGGGAACCAGCCGAGCGGCTGGAGGCCCTGCCGGCCGATCCCGGCCAGGAACGCGACGAACCCTTCGGGATTGATCCCGCTGCTGATCACCGGCACCACCTCCAGATCGCGCGGCACCCAGCGCAGCCGGAACCGGCCGGACGCTGCGTCCCAGCGCACGGTGAGCTCGCGCAGGGGGATCACCTCAGCGCCCGGGGTCGCCCGGTCGCCCGGCAGCTCGATCTCGTGGCGGAACAGAGCCGGCCGCAGGCCGGCGTTGGCGCTCCGCCCCTGGTGGGTGTAGGTAATCTCGGCGAGGATCGCGCCCGGGCGCGCCAGCGGCTCCCAGCCGCGCGCCACCTCGCGGGTCACCGCGCCGTCTGCGCCGTCATCATGCAAGCCGGCGAAGCGGGCGAGCGCGATGCCGGTGCCGAACAGGCCGTTGAGCACGATCCGGTAGCGGCCGGCGGTGATCGCCTCCGGGCTCGCGGCGGCGATCTGGAAGAGCACGCCCGCGGACCACGCCGGCTCGGGAAGGTCTCCCACCAGCTCCTCCCAATCGCCGTCGGTCAGCGCGGCTTCCTCTTCGCCGGTGGCGAGCGCCGCCCGCGCCCGCGCGGCGAAGATCTCGCGTACCCGCCGGAAGCGGGCGGCGGCCGGGTCTTGAGACCGCGGCTGCGGAAAGGCGGCGGGGCGCTCGGCGGGCTCGGGCTCGAAGAGGCCATGATACAGGTCCAGCAGCGGCATCTCCACGCCGGGGGGGTGGCGGCTCAGGAAGCGCTGCACCCAGCCGGCGCGCAGGGTCTGCTCCGGATAGAGCCCGGCGAACAGCCGCACACAGCGGCGCAAAGGCGTTTCCAACTCGGCGCGCACCCGCTCCGGCAGAGTGATCTCGATCGCCGAAGCCACGTCCAGACGGAACAGCTCGTCGCCCTTGATCTTCCGTTCATGCGGCAGGGCGGTGAGCCGCGCCTCCACCCGGTCCATCGCCGCGATGCGCTCCTCCGCCGCGAGCCCGGGCATCTCCGCGACCGCGCGCTCGATGGCTTCGATCTCGGCGAGCCAGGGAGCTGCGGCGCCGGCCGCCCGCAGCGCAGCCGCCACGCAGGCCAGCGGCCGGCGCGCGTTGTACGGCGGCTCGATCTCGGCGATGAGCAGCCCCTGCTCGATCAACTGCGCGCAGAACGCAGCGAGCTCCTCGACGGTATGACCGGAGCGCGCCGCGACCGCGGCGAGGAGGCCGGGGACGGTGAAGGTCTCCGCTGCCGCCTCGTCGAGGAAGAGGTCGAGGACCGGCTGCACGCGGGCTCGCGAGAGGACCTCGTCGTCGTCCGCGCGGCGCGGCGTGGCGGGACGCCAGTAGAGCCAGGACTCACCGTCCGCATCGCGCCGCAGGGTCGGGTTGGGACGCGGCACGATCGCCGGCCAGGCGGCGCGGTCGGCCGCCAGGCAGGCCGCCACCTTGCGGGCTTCGGCGACGGAAAGCAACACGTCGCGGCGCGCCGGCCGGTTGGTGCCGCGCACACTCGCCTCACCGCCGCCGATCCAGGCCAGCGCGGTGGCGCAGAACACCGCGTTGGGGCTGGTCTTGGTGGTGAAGCGGCCCGCGTAGGCGGCAAGCTTGGCCGCAGCGTGGCGCTCGCCATGGCGCCAGCCCGCCGGATCGGTCGCCTGCATGGCGGTGAGGCGCTCGAGCAGCGCCCGGCTGACCAGCCGCATCCCCTCGCGGACCACCGGCCGGCCGGCAAAGCACAGCAGGGCTCGGCGGGCGGCGAGGAGATCGCGCCGGTAGGCCGCGGCGTGCTCCGCCAGCCGACCGGCCAGCTCGGCGCGGAGGGCCAGGTGCTCCTCCACCGCCGCGGCAACCTGCGGCGGGAGGTGCCCGCGCACCGCCGCGAGCTGTGCCGGAGCGATCCGCCGGCCGTTGTGCAACGCGCGGCGCAGAGCGATCACCGCCGCCCGGCGGCCCGCCGCCGCGGGCGCCTCCCCCGCCGCCCGGTAGAGCTCCTCGGTGAGCCGCGGCACCGCGGCGGCCAGCCGGGCTTCGAGCTCCCAGGCGGCGGTGAGCGGTGCGCGGGACTCCCGGGCGGCTAGCGGCGCCAGGGCCTCGAACGGCAGGGCGGCGATGCGCAGCAGCGCGAGCCGCGCCCCGGGCGGCGGTCCGGTCACAGCCGGTCCTGGGGGGCGCCCCCTCCGTCCTCCAGCAGACGGTGCATGAAAAAGCGCAGCAGCGCTTCCGGATGCGAATCGATCCCCAGGCGGTTGCAGTGCATGTGGGCGTAGGACCAGGCGAGATAGACCAGGTCCTGCCGGATGCGCCCGGCGGCATGCCCCTCCAGGATGGCCTCGGCGACCGGCCGGATCGCCTCCAGACAGCGCTCGGCGATCCGCGCCGGCTCTTCACCGCCCCACAGCAGCTCCGGCTCCCGGCTCTGCCCGCCGGTGAACAGCTCCTGGAGGCCGGGCTTGAGAGCCTGATAGCGCTCCTCCGCCGCCGCGAAATCGGCCTCGCCCCAGGACTCCATCTCGCGGGTCCAGCGATAGCCGAACTCGTAGAAAGCCAGGCGCTGCGCGCGGTCGAAATGCAAAAGGTCGAGCAGGCGCGCGGTCATCAGCAGCGAGACTTCACGCCGCGTCTTGGCAAGCTCTCCCCGCCGCTCGGCGTCCATCAGGTCGAGACAGGCGAGGCTGTCGTGCAGGAAGAGCGTCTCGGCGAGCTCCATCCCCTCCTCGCCGCCATAGCGCTCGGTCTCCCGGTCGTACTGCGCGAAGTCCACCTGGTCGACAACTCCCGCCGCGCAGAGGGGAGCGAGATCCTTCTCCACCCGCTCGCGGACCGGCCCCGCGATCCACTCCGGCTCGCCGAGAACACGGAAGCGCACCTGCCAGCTCGGGACGTTGTAGCGGGCGAAGAACAGGGAGTGAAGCTGCGGCGCGCCGCGGAGGTCGTACGCGACCGGCGTCACCAGGTCCGCCAGGATGCGCTCGTGTTGATCGCGCGGCGCATAGAGCAGCGTAAAAAGACAAAGCTGACCGTTCACAGCGGGAAGCCTCCGTCAGATCTGTGAGGCCGGGCCGGCGTGCTCGCCGGCCCGGATGGGGAAGGACGGGCCGGTCAGCTCGTCGTCTCGGCCGTGAACAGGCTGCCGGTCGTCGTCGACGTCACCGGACAGGTGCACAGGCTGCTGGTCGTCGAGGTGCCGCAGCCGGGCTTGCAATGCTGCTCGATCGCTTCGACTTCCAGGTTCAGGGGGACGGCTCGGGGATTCTTCGGATCAGGATTGCGATCACGCATTCGGAACGACTCCTACTCTCGCGACATCAAATGAGATCGCCACCCCCCGGCGTCGCGAGGCCCGGGGGAACAACCGGCGATGCCATAGATACATTTGCATGTTTGATGCCCATCCGCTCACCGCTCCACCAGCACCAGCGTCACGTCATCCGCGATCGGCCGCCCCGCGCCGTGGGCGCGGACGAGATCGAGCAGGGCGTCGAGGGTCTCTTCGGCGGAGCGGCCGCGGAGGGCGGTGAAGGCGTCGGCCAGACGGTCGAGGCCGAGCTCCTGGTCCGCCGGGCTGCGGGTTTCGAAGGCGCCGTCGGTCAGGGCGAGCAGACGGTCGCCGGGAGCCATGGTGATCTCCTGGGCCGGCAGGGGACGGTCGCGGAAGATGCGGTTGAGCAGCGGACCGGTGGAGGGGAGCTGCTCGATCTCTTCGGCGCCCGCGCGCAGCAGGAAGAGCGGGGGATGGCCGGCGTTGAAGGCGCGGAGGCGGCCGTCCGGCAGCAGGAGGGCGTAGATCATCGTGGCGCAGGTGGCCCCTTCCAGGAAGTCGATGTTGGCCAGCAGCTCGCGCGACACCCGGTCGGGATCGACGCCGCGGCGCAGAGCGGCGGTGAGGGAGGAGCGCAGCATGCCGGCGTACATGGCCGCCCGGACGCCGTGCCCCACGACGTCGCAGACCGCGAGCACCACGCCTTGCTCGGTCCCTTGCGCCAGATAGAAATCCCCGCCCAGGGCGTCGCAGGTCAGCAGCCGCCCTTCCACCCGCCAGCCGGTTCCGGCCACCGGCTCGCGCGGCACCAGGCTCTGCTGGAAGAGGCGCGCCTTTTCGAGGTCCGCTGCCAGCTCCTCCGCGTAGCGCTCCTTGGCCAGTCTTTCACGCTGGAGGCGCAGGCAGCGCTCCACCAGGGCGAGCAGGACGCGGCGGTCGAACGGCTTGAAGAGGAAGTAGAAGGCCCCTTCCTCCAGAGAGCGGAAGAGCTTTTCGTCCGGCTCCGAGATGGAGCCCGTGATCAGGATCACGTCCATCAAAGGCCGCCGCTCGCGCACCGCCTTGCACAGGGTGTAGCCGTCGCCGTCCTTGAGCCGCACGTCGAGGAGAGCGAGATCGAAGTCCGCGGCGTCCACCCGCGCGAGGGCCTCGCCGGCGCCGGCGACCGACTCCACGGCATAGGACGGCTGGAGGATGCGCTCCAGCGTCCGCCGCAGGCCGGCGTCGTCGTCCACCACCAGGATGCGGTGCCGGCTCATGCCATCTCCTCCACCAGCGCTTCCTCACGGGCGAGGCGCATCTCCACGGTGACGCGCGTCCCGCGTCCCGGCGCGCTGTCGATCTCCAGCCGGCCGTTGTTCTGCCAGGCCATGGCGCGGCAGAGGGCGAGACCCAGGCCCGTGCCGCCGTGCTTGGTGGAGAAGAACGGCTCCTGCACCTTTTCGAGCAGCTCGGAGCGGATGCCCGGGCCGTCGTCGTCCACCCTCAGCACGGCGCTCCCCTCCTCCTCGCGGGTGGAGATCACCACGCGGCTGCCCTGCCCGGCCATCGCCTCCAGGGAGTTGCTCACCAGGTTGAGCACGATGTGCTGCAAGTCGTGGCGCGAGAAGCGCACCGGCGGCAGCCCCTCCGCCAGGTCGAGCACCGGCTCGATGCCGCTGCGCAGCGCCTGGCCCTGGAAGAACGGCAGCGTCTCCCGCACCACCCGGTTGACGTCCACCGGCCCATCGCCCGCCCGGCCGGCCCGCGCCACCCGCAGCATGTTGGCGAAGATGCGCTGGCAGAGCTGCGACTTCTCGATGATCACGTCGAGGTCCTGCGTGAGCACACGCGGATCGTGCTCCGCCTGCGTCAGGTCGGAGCGCACCTGCTGCGCCAGCGGCAGGATCGTCCCCACGGCGTTGTTGACGTCGTGGGCCACGGCGCTCGCCAGGGTCACCAGCGTGGCCTTGAGCTCCGCTTGCAGCGCCTGGCGCTCCAGCGACAGGTTCACCCGCGCGTTGCGGATGGAGACCGTGGCCGCCGGCAGGAAACGCTCCACGATCGACTCGTCCCAGCGGTCGAACGGCTGCCGTTTCCAGGCGGCGATCTTGAGCAGGCCGAGCAGCTCGCCGCCGAATGACAGCGGCGCGCAGAGCAGGCTCGCCGGAGCCGGGATGCCACGCCCGCGGTGATAGTCGAGCATCTCCCAGAACGGATCGCCGCCGCCGTCCCCAGTCAGCCGGCGGATCCCCGGAGCTTCGCCCAGCTCCTCGACCATCTCATGCGGCACCGCGATCTCATGGCCGACGAAGGCGCTCTTGCCTTTCATCCAGACGATCTTCTCGGCCTCGATGCGGAACAGGCCGGCGGCGGCGTCCCAGGTGAGCACCGCCGAGGAGTGGTCGTAGTCCACGAGCTGATGCAGGCCGTCGAGGATCTGATAGGCGAGGTCGCGCGGCCGCAGCTCGGAGACAATCTTGCCGCGGATGCGGTCGAGCACCCGCCCCAGGCGCTGCTCCTCGCGGCGCGCGAGCTCCTGGGCGAGAGCGCCGCACAAACGGTCGAGCGTCCGCCGTGCCGCCTGCCCGAAGTCGCGCTCCCGCCGCGCCGCGCCCACCACCGCCACCTGCCGGCCGTGCACCGTCACCCGGGCGAGGACCACCGTCCGCGCCGGCAGCGGATGCTCGTCGCGCAGGAACGCCAACGTCCGGCCGCGGTCGAAGAGATCGGGCTCACCGCGCAGCGTCCGCAGCTCGTTCCCCTCCCCGACCACCCACACGCACTCCGCCCGCAGCCGCACCAGCACCGCCTCGGCAAAATGGCCGTACAGCTTGCGCGACGGCCCGATCGCCTGGAGATTCCCCTCCAGGACGTGAGCGAACAGCTCGGGCGGAACCTTCTTCAAATCGATCATGGTGTCGGACAAAATGCAGCCGAGGGCGGAACTCCGGCGCTAAGAAAGGATAGCACGGCCACAACGGAGAGCCGCGGTGCCGTGACCGTCGTGCGCAGTGCTGTGACGGTCGCACGCAATGCCATGACTGTCGCACGCAGTGCCGTCACCGTCGTGCGCAGTGCTGTCACCGCCGTACGTAGTGCTGTCACCGCCGTACGTAGTGCTATCACCGCCGTACGTAGTGGCGCCACGGTCGTACGCAATGCCGTGACTGTCGCACGCAATGCTGTCACGGTCGTACGCAGTGCAGTCACGGTCGCACGCAGTGCTGTCGCTGTCGTGCGCAGTGCTGTCATCGTCGCACGCAGTGGCGTCACAGTCGTGCGTCCTGCTGTGACGGTCGTGCGCAATGCCGTCACCGCCGAGCGGAGGCCGGCGCATCGTCGTCCGTCCTTCGCTACGGGTAGTCCATGCGGAGGGTCGAGAGAACGGAGCCGCTGCCCTGCATCGTGATGGTTTGACCGTTGGCCACGACGGACCCGGAGAGGGTGATGGGGCCCTGGGTCTCCTCCTGCACCGCCCAGCAGTTGTCGAGCCCATACTCCACGGTGCCGCCGGCTTGCATCGTCATCTTCATGCTCTCTTGGCCCTCCATGTCGCCGTGGATGCGGATGCCGACATCGAAAACCGCCACTCGCATGGACTTCCGTTTCCGCACTTCCCGCAGCGAGACGGTGAGGCTCTCGACGTCGACCTTTTCCTTCTCGTCCATTCTCATCATCTCCCGGACGACGGATGGGTCGAGGGAGATGACCTTGCCCGGCTTCAGGGTCCGGCCCACCAGGGCCGCGCACACCGGGTCGCGGTGGCCGATGTCGCTGAAGGTCGACTGGATTTTCTTTTTCTCCTCGTCGCTCACCGCCCGGCCGTTGGCAGCGGTGACGGTGGGCAGGCCGGCGGCCGCGGTGACCAGGTAGGTCTTCCCGGCGACCGGATCGACTTTCCTCTCGCTGGCATCCTTGCCCGATTTCTGGCTCGTCTCTTCCGCCAGGAGGAAGTGGACGCGGAGCTTCGTCTCGGCCACGTCGTTGGCGGCGAGCACCTCGGCCTGGTAGGTCATCGCCTCCCTCTTCTCGCTGTGCACACGGAAACTCTTCCCCGCCGCGGTCGAGTCCACGTCCATCGCGGTGACAGAGCCATGGACCACCATGTATTTCGTGCCTACAGGCAGTGGGATTTCTTTGAGCACAACGCCCTCGTCGGCGCCAACGGTGGCCGGGAGCAAGGCGGCAGTGAATACGGCGACAACGCAGAGCTGCCTCATGGCGAGTCTCCTTGCGAAAAGAGTCGGATCGGTCGAGATGTGACCGGATTTTAGCGGGAACCCGCCCGGCTTGTCGAGCGGACCTGCTTGGCGGCGCAAAGGAAACCTCGGTGTTGCCAAAATATCCTCATCAGAATACTTTAGTGACAGGCCGAAGGATAGAAGCAGAGAGCCGCTTGGACCTCAGGGCTTCGCGCGGTCCATCGGCTTCTCTTTCCTGCGCCATTCTTTCAGAGTCATGGGGTCGCCGCCGAGCAGGTCTTCGACCAGGATTTCCTTGCCGTCGACCCGAACCAGGAAGGTATCCCAGCGATGGGAGTGATCCGGTTGGAATTCGTAAAAACCCACGGACCAGTACCGGAGCCGCTTGCCCTCGATGGTTTCCGGCTCTTCCGGCTCCACCATCAGACCGGAGCTGACCTTCCCCTGGGTCGTCCGCTTGATGTACGCCGACCACGCTTTGATTTCCGGGAGCTTCTCGACGACCTCGGTCGCCTAGTCCGCGCTGATGGTGGTGGGCGCAGGGCGCGGCGCCGCGTGCGCCGGCTGCACCAGCACGGCAAAGAGCACGAGGAGCGCCGCGCGTCGCATCACATCCCCTTCCGCTGTACCGTCAGCAGCACCGAACCTTGCGGCATCGGCGGCACCTTGAAGTGCAGGCGCAACGCTCCTCCGGCGGGAACGCAGGAGTCGATCGAAACGCCGTCGACGGCGACCCAGGCGTCGCGCTTTTTCGCCGCGGCGGTGACGGCCAGGCTGTCGCAGCCCCCCAGGCTCGCCACGCCTCCGGACACCTCGCGGTCGATGCCGCGCAGGGGGAGCGGCTGGTCGATGTCGTTCGAATTGACGACCCAGAACTTCACGGCTCCCGCCTCGGCCGGCGCGTCGTCGAGGGAGAGGCGGCCGGGCTCGACGACGTCGTAGGTGACCTTGCTGCCCGCCAGGCGGACGACCAGGTAGTGCGAGAAGCCGCCGCGGTCGGGCGGCGCGTAGAGCGGCGCGCCGGCGCCGCCGGCCACGAAGTAGTCGATGCCGTCGTGCTCCTCGGCGGGCGCGCGGTAATAGATGTGCTCGTGGCCGGAGAAGACCGCTTTCACCGGATAGCGCCGGAAGAGGTCCTGCAACTCGCTGCGGTTGGCGACCGCCGGATGGCTGGTGGCCGCGGAGGGATCGATGCGCGGCGCGGAGTAGAACTCGGTGTGGCTGAAGACGAAGATCGCCCGCGCGCTCTTGTTCGCCTCCAGGTCGTTCTTCAGCCAGGTGAGCTGGTCGCCGGTGATCGCGTCCTCGCCGCCCGGCACGTCGGTGTCGAGGGCGATGAAGTGGGCGCCGCCGATGTCGACCGAGCCGTAGAGCTGGCCGAAATGGCTGCGGAAGACGTCCTCGGAGCAGGGCGTGCCGCAGACTTTGTCGGCCGGCGCCGAGCAGGTCTGTTTGGCGTGGATCTCATGGTTGCCCGGGGAGTTGAACAGCGGCACGGCGCCCGCCAGCGGTCGGGCGGCGGCGGCGAAGGCCTGGTACTCCTGCTCCAACTCGTCGCGCGAGTCGCAGTAGCCGTAGACGGTGTCACCGGTCCAGATCACGAAGTCGGGCCGGATCAGGCCGATCTCGGAAAAGATCGTCTTGATGACCGGCGGCAGCGGCGCGCCCTGCGCGGTCGGCCGGTTGTCGCCGCTCACCACGAAGAGGAGGTCGGCGCCCGCGGCCGGCTCCTTGAGGTCCGCCGCGGGGAAGCTCTTGAGCGGCCGGTCGGTCGCCGCGAGAAGGGGAGAGGAGAGGCACAGCAGGATCAGGGCCAGACAGGGAATTGCCGTCTTCCGATTCATCGGCCAAGCCTACTTCAAGTTCGGGTCGATCGGCGGCGCGAGATCCTCATCGGCCACGGCTCCTTCTTCGAGGGAGAGGATCTCGCGGCCGGAGTCATCGCGAAGGCGAAACCGGGTCCCCTTGAGCCAGATCTGCTGGAAACCATCGCGCACCGGCAAGGCTGGGATTCGCCTGACCAGCCGCAGCCTCACCTTGACATTGGGATATTCACGCGGAGGATCGGGGCGGCTCATCGGGCGCATTCCAAGTCAAGACGGCGTCACGGTTACTTTGCGGCGTTCTTGAGTTTTTGGGTCAGATCCCTGAAGGACTCAATGTCCTTCCCGTTCATCTCGTAGGGATGCTGGTCCCCTGTCA
Organism: Thermoanaerobaculia bacterium; assembly: GCA_036264355.1. GTDB lineage: Bacteria > Acidobacteriota > Thermoanaerobaculia > Multivoradales > UBA5704 > UBA5704. Next base: position 1,108 of record DATARD010000424.1, on the reverse strand, counting down.
GCTTGTTCTTGTTCAGATGATCCAAATGAGACAAAAGCATCGGCGAACGCCGCCAGCGGGGCGGCCCAGAGAGAAGCATTTTCGTTCTTCACCAGCGTATCGCCGAGATAGCCGTCCACGCTCAGCGAGGTAATGAACTCATCGAGCTTTCCTTCAAGTTTCCCGTGCGCCTGGGCGAGCCGCTCCATCTTCGGCGGGGCTTTCTCCTCTTTCAGATTCGCCATCGTCTGGAAGTTGTCCTTGCTGTAGCTCCAAGCCATCTTGAGATATCTTTGAACCGGCTGCCCCAGGTACTTCGGCTTGCAGAGGGCCGCCATATCATTCAGACTCCCCTTGAAGCAAGGAATCGCCTTGGTCAACGCGTAGCCCATCTTGGGGAACAGGGACTCGGCGCCAAACGGCTGCTTGTCCTTGATCTGATCGATCCCGAATCGCTTGAACCTCTCGTCGTTGTCGGCTTCATAGCTCTTCTTGAGCTCGGGCGTTTTCGACAGGTCGTCGGAGGACAGCGTTTGAACTCATCGAGCCCTGCATAGTCCCGGACCAGGGGATCCCTCAAAGCTCCAATCGCAACAACCCTCAAAGTCTAGAGGAGGAAGAGAGGCGCTGCAACTTCGGCCCGCAGAGCGCGTACCATCCGGGGAGCCCAGGGAGGATCTCGCCATGCAGGGTCGCACTGTCCGGTCCGTGTTTGCCATCGCCTTGCTGTCTGCCGGGCGGCTCGACGCCGCGAGCATCCCGGAGCCGGAGCTGTACGGCGAAGGGGTCCTCTCGACCTCCGACGACGAGCTCGGCGCGGCGTTCACGCCCGACGGCCGGACGATCTACTTCACCCTGCGTTCTCCCACGACGACGACCGGACCGCTCACCACGATCTGCGTCTCGCATCTCGACGCCGCCACCGGCCGCTGGAGCGAGCCCGAGGTGGCGCCTTTCTCCGGCCGCTTCAACGATTCAGGGGCGGCCCTCTCGCCGGACGGCGAGCATCTCTTCTTCGCGTCGGACCGCCCGGTCCCCGGCAAGCCGGCCGGGACCCCCGGACAGCCGGACGTCGATCTCTGGGTGACGGACCGGACGGGAAACGGCTGGAGCGAGCCGCGCAATCTCG
>DATARD010000294.1:0-4901 GCA_036264355.1 Thermoanaerobaculia bacterium | reverse complement strand
AGGAGGAGGACGGCGAGACGGAGGCGGACGGCGGGCTTCAAAAATCGACCGCCAGGCCGCCGATCCAGGTGCGCCCGGGGCTCGGGAATCCGAGCACCTCGTCGTAGGCCCGATCGGCGGCGTTCTCCACGCGGGCATAGGGAGAAAGGTGCTGCGTCGCCTTCCACTGCGCCGCGAAATCCACCCGGAAGAAGCTCGGGTTCGCGGCCGTGGCGAAAGTCACCGGATCGACGTCCGGCCGCTCGCCCACCCAGCGTCCGACCGCGTTGAACGTCCAGGCTCCCGGCCGCAGCGTGAGGATCAGGTTGCTGCTCCGTTTCGGCCGCCGCAGCAGCGGCAGATCGGTGTCCAGGTCCACCGCGTCCAGCCAGGTGCCGTTCCAGCGCACCGCCACAATGCCATGCTGATAACCCAGCTCGGCCTCCACGCCCCGGCTGCGCGAGCGCCCGACGTTGACGTCGCGGAAGGTGGCGAAGTCGAAGTCGATCAGGTTGTGCTGCCGGGTGTCGAAGCCGGTCACCGCGGCGCGGAAGCCGCCGGCGTCGCGCTCGATCCCCACCTCCCAGGTCGCGCCGGTCTCCGGCCGCAGCTCCGGATTGCCGCTGGCCGGGAAGAACAGCTCGCCCAGCGACGGTGCGCGGAACGCCTCGCCGTAGCTCGCCCGCAACCGCACGCCGCCGCCCACGTCCACCACCGCCCCGGTGCGCAGGCTGGTCTGGCCGCCGTAGACGTCGTTGTCGTCCCGCCGCAATCCGACGTCGAAGTGCACCGGACCATGGCCATAGCTCGCCTGGCCGAACACCGCCCAGGTGCGCTGCCGCGCGCCGTTGAGATTGGTGCCGAAGGTCGACGAGTCGGTCACCTCCAGGCGCTCCACCTCCGTGCCGCCCGAGATCAACAAGCCCTCGTTGCCATGCCAGGTGACCACCGTGCGGCCGCGCAGACCCTCGGACTTGGTGTCCGACCTGGTGAAGCCGAATGGATCGTCGGGATCGCGGTAGGCCGAGTCGAACGTCGTCCGCGAGACTTGCGCCGCGACGTCCCAGGCTCCCGTCGTGGCGGTGAAGGGCACCGCCACCTCGCGCTCCTGCCACGAGATCTGCCGGTGCGGCGTCAGCGTATCGCCGGAGAACGGAATGCCGGTGTCCGAGTCGTTGGCGCGGGCGAGGATTCCCAGCGACACGCCCGGCTGCATCGTCCACAGAGCGCGGGTCACCAGGTCCTTGCCGTTGAAGAAATCGTTGCGTAGCGTGCCGTCGCCCTGCCGCGCGCTGCCGATGACGTCGAGGCGGAGGCTGCCGACGTCGGCGCCGGCGGCGAGCCCGGCGCGGCCATAGTTGTTGTCGCCTCCCTCCAGCCGCACCGTGCCGCCCTGCCGCGAGCCGGTGAGCACCTGCACCACGCCGCCCACCGCGTTGCTGCCATAGAGCGCGCTGAACGGACCGCGCGCCACCTCGATCCGCTCTGCGCCGTCCGTCGGCACGAACTGCCAGTTGACCGCGCCGAAATACGGATCGTTGAGCGAGATGCCGTTCCACAGCAACAGCGTCTGATTGGAATTGGCGCCGCGCAGGAAGAGCGAGGTCTGCTGGCCGGGCGAGCCGGACTGCGAGACCGTCACTCCCGGAACGATCGACACCGCGTCGGACAGGTTGGTCACCTGGCGGTCTTGAAGCTCCTGCTGATTGATCACCGTGACCGCGGCGGGGGACTCCTGGCGCGCCTCGGGCTCCAGGGAGGCGCTCACCACGACCGAGTCCTCGAACGCCGGGACCGTTGGCTGTGCGGGTACTGTCGGCGGCAGACCGGATTGGGCCAGAGCCGGAATTCCGCCCCCGAGGATTCCGGCCACGAGAAGAACATGACGCATTGACGGGCTCCTTGCATGAGCGACGCCCCGCCGGGAAAGGCGGGGCGCGGGAGCCCGAAACGGGTCCATGAATCCCACACCCGCACCCCGCGGGAGGCATCGGACGGTGGGGCAGGTCTCCTGGCTTCCGGATCTCTCTACTCCCGGACCTTCCCACACGGTCAACCACGATCTCTCGTGATCCAGCCGTGCAGTGGTGATCTCCGGTTTCGTTCCCGGTCACAGTGGCGGGGGCCGCGCCGGTCTCTCACCGGCTTCCCTCTCAAGCCGTACGTCCTCCTCGCGGAGAGCGCACGGCACCACACCGTCGGTTTTTCAAAGAAATCTCCCACGGCGGGAGATGAAGATCTAAACGAAGCTGCGGATTACTGGGCCGGCGCAGGGCTCGGTGTCGCAGCCGGCGCCTGCGCGGGTGCCGGTGCCGGCATCGGCGCCGGCGTTGGCGCCAGAGAGTGCCCGGTCGGCTGTCCTGTGCCCGAGCCGATGAAGCGCGACGGGATGCCCTGTGTCGCGTTCGGCTCGACGAACTGCTTCACTCCATAGTTCCTGTCCGCCTGCCGCTGCTGCATCTCGGCCTGCCGCTGTTGAAGCTCGATCTCGGTGAGCCGGAGCTGCGCGGCTTCCAGCGCATCCTTACCCTGCCCCGGCTGCCCGTTGGCGACCATCTGCGCTTCCGCGTCATTTGCCGAGATGCCGATCTCGTACGTGTTCTTGGAGAGCTGGACGCCATAGGCGCCGGTCTCGTTCACCAGGGCGACCTGCTGCACGTCGGCCTTCGAAACGCCCACCCAGTTGCCGACGTCGTCCAGCAGGAGGACCATGCTGGCGTCCCAGCTCGCTTCCTGCGGCTGATAGGCCGTTTCGAAGATCTGGCCGTTGTTGAGCGTCACACGGTAGACCTCCGCGCCGGCCGGAACCGCCAGCAGCGAGAGCGCCAGAAGCGAGAGAGCCAGGGACCTGCGCATACGAACCTCCCGCGGCCATCGGACCGCATCGAAGACTTCCTATAAGCATAGCACGACAAGATGCTAGCATCCTCCCTCATGAAAAAACTGTCGTGCTGTGCCTTGCCCTTGGCCCTGATCCTCTCCGCCGGCGTCCTCCGCGTCTCCGCGCCGGCTTCCGCTGCCACCGCTCCGCCGAGCCCTGCGGCCGGCGAACCCACCGCGCGTCTCCACGACCTCTTCGACCGGGAGTGGCGCGACCGGCTCCAGGAAGACCCCCTGTTCGCCACCTCGGTCGGCGTGCACGACCACGACGACCTGCTGCCGTCCGAGTCGATCGCCGACCAGAAGCGGCGCGACGAGATGAGCCGCGCCTTCCTCCAGGAGCTGCAGGCGATCGACCGCAGCCGCCTGAGCGCCGAGGACCAGGTCAACTACGCCATCTTCGAAAGCCAGCTCCGCGACGGCATCGCCTCCTACGAGTTCCGCGAGTATGAGATCCCGATCAACGCCGACTCGGGCTTCCAGAGCGAATTCTCCCGCCTCGCCGACAACGTCCCGCTGAACAACGCCAAGGACTATGACAACTACATCGCCCGCCTGCGCGCCTTCCCCAAATACGTCGACCAATACATCGAGCTGATGCAAGAGGGAATGTCGCGCGGCATGACCCTGCCGCGCGCGGTGCTCACCGGCATCGAAGGCACCATGACGGCGCACATCGTGACCGATCCGGCGAAGAGCGTCTTCTGGACGCCTTTCGAGCACTTCCCGGTCGGCGTCCCCGCGTCCGAGCACGAGCGCCTGCGTGCCGCCGGCCGCAAGGCGATCCTCGAATCGGTGGTGCCCACCTACCAGCACCTGCTCGACTTCATGACCCATGAATACATTCCGAAGGCGCGCCCCACCCTCGGCGCCTCCGAGCTGCCCAACGGCCGCGCCTACTACGACTATCTGGTGCGCCGCTTCACCACCCTCGACCTCACCGCCGAGCAGGTCCACCAGACCGGCCTCGCCGAAGTCGCGCGCATCCAGAAGGAGATGGACGAAGTCATCCGCCAGACCGGCTTCAAAGGCGACTTCGCCGCGTTCATCAAATTCCTGCGCACCGATCCGCGCTTCTACGCCAAGACCCCTGAAGAGCTGCTCATGCACGCCTCCTTCATCGCCAAACGGATCGACGGCAAGCTGCCGGCCTTCTTCAAAACCCTGCCGCGCCTGCCCTACACCGTGCAGCCCGTGCCCGACTCGATCGCGCCGAAATACACCGGCGGCCGCTACGTCGAAGCGCCCGAAGGCAGCACCCAGCCCGGCATCTACTGGGTGAACACCTACGCCCTGGAGACCCGTCCGTTCTACAACCAGGAGGCGCTCACCCTGCACGAAGCCGTGCCGGGCCATCACCTCCAGATCTCCCTCTCCAAAGAGCAGAAGGACCTGCCCAACTTCCGCCGTTACTCCTACATCTCCACCTTCGGAGAGGGCTGGGGCCTCTACTCCGAGCACCTTGGCCTGGAGATGGGCTTCTACACCGACCCCTACAGCAACTTCGGCCGCCTCACCTACGAAATGTGGCGCGCCTGCCGTCTCGTCGTCGACACCGGCATCCACACCAAAGGCTGGACCCGCCAGCAGGCCATCGACTACCTGGCCTCGCACACCGCCCTCGCCCTCCACGAAGTCGAAACCGAAACCGACCGCTACATCTCCTGGCCCGGCCAGGCCCTCGCCTACAAAATCGGCGAGCTGAAGATCCGCGAGCTGCGTGCCAAAGCCGAAAAAGAGCTGGGAACGAAATTCGACATCCGCACCTTCCATGATGCGGTTCTGTTGAATGGCTCGGTGCCGTTGCCGGTGTTGGAGGAGGCGGTGAATCGGTATATCGCGGAGAGGAAGAAGGGATGAGATGGAGACGTGCCTGCCGGCAGAGCCTGCGTCTGATCACGCTCGTCCATCCGTGATCGTTTAAGCCGCCCATTTGAGCCCCGCGCGCTCGGGAAGTAGGGGTCTTTTTCTATTGGGATCAGGTGCCTCCGCAAGGAAAAATCGTAGGAGAGGATGTTCTCGAGTGCGAGCCATGGCGACAG
>DATARD010000292.1:0-48867 GCA_036264355.1 Thermoanaerobaculia bacterium | reverse complement strand
GCATCCCCCAGTTGCTCTCGGGAGTCCGCGGTCCAGCCGCCGTCCAAGGTGTAGGGGGCGAAGCTGGCGAGGATCGAGACGACATGGTGGCCGGGCGGCGCGAGAGTTGGATCGGCGACGGTCGGCACGCGGATCTCCAGGTGCGGGCGCGCAGAGAAGCGCCGGTATTTGATCGCGTCGTAGGCGCGTTCGAGGTCATCGACGTGGCCGCCGCCGATTCGGATGGCTTCGTCCTGCCGGCCGTCGCTTCCCGCCAGCTCCAGCGGACCCGAGAGCGCCAAGTGGATCTTCGCCGCGCTCCCCCGGCTGCGCAGCCGATGAAACTCTTCCTCGATGCGGAGCGGCAAGGCTCCCGGCGCCAGGAGATCGAGCATCGTGCGCTTGGGATCGGCGGCGGAGAGGACGACGGGCGCGTCGATCGTCTCGCCGGAGGTGAGGGTGACTCCCGCAATCTTCCCCTTCTCGATGCGGATGCGCTTCACCTCGGCGCCGGTGCGCAGTGAAGCCTTGGCGGCCTGGGCTGCCGCGAGGAGCGCGGCGATGAGCGCCGGCGGTCCTCCCGCGAGGGTTTCTCCTCCGGCGCATTCGCGGAGCAGGAGGTTGGTTACCGAGCCGGCCGACCAGGGGCCGGCGAAGGTGGCGGCGACCGCGGGTGCGGCGAGGGCTTCGACGAGGAGCGGCGTCTCGAACCGCTCGTTCAGGAAGTCAGCCACACACATCGGCGCGATCCGCGCCAGCTCGATCAGATCCTTGCGGTCGACTTTCAACACCGACAGCCCGCGCTTGGCGATCTGCCAGAAATCGCTCGCCGATTTCGGCGCGATCGACGGCGGTTGCTCGGCGAGCATCGCGCTCAGGAGCGGTGTGATCCGGCCGAGGAAAGCGTACAGAGCGAGATAGCTGGCTGCGTCTTTCTTGGACCGTTGGCCGATCGCTTCGGCGGCTCCGGCGACATCGCCCGCGAGAAGAATTCCGGGTCCGTTCGCTTCCGCGATGTAGGTGGCCGGCGCCTTGCGGAAGTTGAGACCGGTCAGATTGAGCCGCTCCGTGATCGCACGCGGCACGAGCGCCTCGTCATGAAGAATACCGGGCACGGAGTAGCCGGGATGGAATTCGATCTTTGCCGACAAGCCGCCCGGCGTTGCGCTGCGTTCGAGGACGACCACCTTGCGGCCCGCCTGGGCGAGCCGCGCGGCCGCCGCGAGGCCGTTCGGACCGGCTCCCAGCACGATGACGTCGAATCCCATCAGACCGCCCTCTTGTCGAGCATCGTTTGCGCGCAGAGAGCGCCCGGCACGCCCATGATGCCGCCGCCCGGGTGGGTGCCGGAGGCGCACATCCAGAGGTTCTTGACCGGCGTCTGGTAGCGGCTCCAGCCGGCGAGCGGCCGTTGGAAGGCGAGCTGCTCCAGCGACAGCTCGCCGTGGAAGATGTTCCCCTCGGTCAGGCCGTAGATCTGCTCCAGGTCCCAGGGGGTGAGCACCTGGCGGTGCAGGATCAGGTCTTTCAGGCCCGGCATGTACTCGGAGAGCGTGTCGATCACCGCGTCGCCGAACGCCTCGCGCTGGTTCGGCCAGTCCGCGGCGCCTTCTTTCAGGTGATAGGGCGCGTACTGGACGAAGATCGACATCGTGTGCTTGCCCGGCGGCGCCACGGTCGGATCGGTCATCGACGGGATGAGGACGTCCATGAACGGCTTGCGCGAGAAGGCGCCATATTTGGCGTCGTCGTAGGCGCGCTCCAGATAATCGATCGACGGCGCGATGGTGATGCCGCCTTGCAGGTGCGGGCCGTAGTTGGGCAGGCAGGCGAGCTGCGGCAGCGCGTCGAGCGCCAGGTTCACCTTGCCCGACGAGCCACGCATCTTGAACCGCTTGATCTGCGTCGCGATCTCGGGATCGAGATGCTTCTCGCCGACCAGCTTCAAGAAAGTGCGGTGTGGATCGAGCCCGGAGATCACCGCCTTGGCGCGGATCTCGTCGCCGTTGTCGAGCACCACGCCGCGGATCGTCTCGCCGTCCTCGCGCAGAAGCTCGGAGACGCCCGCGTTGCAGCGGATCTCGACGCCCAGAGCCTTGGCGGAGCTGGCGATGGCGTTCGCGATCGCACCGGTGCCGCCTTTCGGCAGACCCCAGGCGCGGAACGAGCCATCGATCTCGCCCATGTAGTGGTGAAGAAGCACGTAAGCCGTGCCCGGCGAGCGCACACCCAAAAAGGTTCCGATGATGCCGGAGATCGCCATCGGCGCGATGAGCTGCTCGCACTCGAACCGCTCCGACAGGAAGTCGACGGCGCTCATCGTCATCATCTTGACGTTCGAATAGAGCCACGCGTCGCCCTGTCCGCGCAGGTGCTTGCCGAGCTTGGCGATGCGCATCAGCTCCCGCGGATCGCGCGACAGCGGGTCGGGCGCCGGCTCGTCGATCAGCGGCTTGATCAGCCGGCCGAGCTCGGCCATCTCCTGTCCGAAGCGCTTGTAGACCTCGGCGTCGCGCGGCGAGAAGGAAGCGATCGACCGGCGCGTCCGCTCGGGATCGCTGTCGCGCATCAAATACCGCCCGTCCGGGAATGGCGTCACCGTCGCTTCGAGCGGCAGAATCTCGTAGCCGTAGCGTGGCAGCTCGAGATCGCGGATGATCCACGGCCGCAACAGCGACACCACATACGAGCAGCAGGTATAGGTGAAGCCGGGGAAGATCTCCTCGCTCGTCGTGGCGCCGCCCACCTGATGGCGCCGTTCGAGGACCAGAACCTTCCGCCCCGCCTTCGCGAGATAGGCCGCGCAGACCAGGCCGTTGTGCCCGGCGCCCACGACGATCGCATCATAGTGTTGGCTCGTCACGGCTTGCGCTTCCTCTCCGGGTCGTAGAAGGGGAGCGGCGCGACGGTCGCGGTGACCTTGCGGCGCTCATATTCGACCGTGTGCTCGATCTGGAGCTGCAACCCCTTTGCCTCCGAGCCGCTGCGGACCGAGGCGATGGCCAAGTACTTCTTGAGCAGGGGAGACCACGTGTGGCTGGTCGCCTGGCCCACTTGGCGGCCTTCCTCGTCATACACCGGCAAGCCGTCGCGGCTCGCGGTCACCGGCAGGCTCGGCGGCAGGTTGAAGCCTTCATACAGCGCTTCGAGCTCCTCCCAGCTCACCTCCAGGCCGACCAGTTGCCAGACCGAGCCGCGCTTGATCTCGGCGGCGATGGCGTCGCGACCCACGAAGTTGCCGCGCTCCAGGTCGACCATCCAGCCGAACCCCAGCTCATGCGGCGTCGACTTGCGCGATTCGAGCACCACCTTGTGCGAGCTGAAGTAGTCGACGCCCAGCAGCACGAAGCCGGCCTCGATGCGGGCCACGTCGAGAGCGTCCAGCCCCACCGGCTCGATCCCATGCGGCTGGCCGGCGGCGATCAGTGCATCCCACACCGGCAGAGCCTGCTCGCGCTCGACCCAGACCTCATATCCCAGATCGCCCGTATAGCCGGTCCGGCTGATCCAGACCGGAACGCCATGAACCGTCGCCTGGGTGACGCCGAAGAACTTCAGCTTGTCCAGATCAGCGTCGCTCGCGTCGCCCAAGATGGCGCGCGATGTCGGCCCCTGGAGCGCCAGAGCCGCCAGCCGCGTGCTCGAATCCTCGATCGTCACGTCGAAGCCGCGGGAGAGCGCCACCATCCAGTGCAGCGTCGGATCGGCCGCGGTGACGCGGAAGTGGGTCTCGCCGAGCCGCGACACCGTCCCGTCGTCGATCACCTTCCCCTCGTCGTCGCACCAGCACGAGTAGGCCACCCGGCCCACCTTGAGCTTGGAGACGTCGCGCACCATCATGCGGGCGAGGAGAGCCGCCGCGTCCGGTCCGGAGACCTCATACTTATAGAGAGGAGTGACATCGAGCAGCCCGGCGGACTCGCGGAAGGCGAAGTACTCGCGCTCGTGCGTCGTGTCGAAGCTACAGACCGCGCAATAGCCCGCCCAATCCTTCCAGCGGAAGCTGGAGCACAGGGCCTGCGTGCGCTCGTGAAAAGGCGTCGGGATCGGCATCGTCGTCGAGTGGTCTCCGCGAAAGCGCGGGGAGTGTATCAGAGGGAGGAGAGAGGGAGGCAAGATCCTGGGCTGGGGTTGTTGCGGGTGTGACTCGCCTCCTCTTCCATCTTCCAAACAGCGCAGCAAAGCAAGCCCGCCTTGCTGCATTGTCACCGAACATCGCTGCATGCCGCTCCACGTTGCTGCATCGCAACGAGACAACGACTGCGAAGAGCCGGACGATACCAACCGGTATCTCCAAAACGCAGCGATGCTCCAGCGCATTGCTGTGTGTAGAGTTGAGCTGAAGTAAACGTTCGCTCGCATTGCTGCAAGGTAGTAGAAATTTGCTGCATAGCAGATTGACTTCGCTCGCTTGTTGCTTTGCGTTGCCGCGGTATCGCCTTGTTTCGCTGCGGGATCACGAGACATCGATGCGTTGTCGCGTTGCTTTGCTGCAAAGTTGACTTGTGTCGCTGCGATGCAAGAGAGCCGGCGCAGAATGTCACCTGATTTCGCTGCGTTGCCAGTTTGCATTGAACCATGTCCGGCCGCAGAGAAGCCCGGTTCCGGAGCGTCGCTACAAGCCACCTCGGCATCGCTGCGATGCTCCAGTGCAATGCCGCGACCTCCCGGAGCATCGCTGCGTCGATCCAGTGCCTGAAACAATCTGTCGGGACGTAGCTGCGTTGCACCGGTGCCTCGAAGCGATGCCGACTTCTCTGAGTCCCGGTCTGCTAACCTTATGGCGTCGCCAGCTTAAGCCAAGCCGCTGCCACCAGACCGAGGTTGAAAGATGGCCGACCGCTTCACCTATGACGTCTTCCTGAGCCACAACGCGCGGGACAAGCCGCAGGTGCAGGCACTGGCGGAGGAGCTGCGCGCCGCGGGGTTGCGGGTGTGGTTCGACGAGTGGGTCATCAAACCGGGCGACGATATCTACCTGGCCATCGAGAGCGGGCTCGAGGCGGCGCGAGTCCAGGTGTTGTGCCTGTCGCAGGCGGCGCTGGGGTCGGAGTGGGTGGCGCTCGAACGCAGCACTGTGCTGTTCCGCGATCCGACCAATGCCGACCGCCGCTTCATCCCGTTGCTACTGGCCGACTGCGAGCTACCGGACGCCTTGCGGCGCTACAAGTATGTGGATTACCGTCGGAAGAAGAAGGCGGCGTTTGCCGAGCTGCTGGCCTCCTGCCGGCCCGGGACCGACTCGCCCGCGCTGGCGAAGAAGTCCGCGCAGCCGACGGAGCACTACGAGCCGCTGGCTGTGTTGGAACGTGTGCTCACGGGGAACATGGGCTGGGTTGAGACGGCCGTCAACTTGGCTGGCACATGGGCGGCGTCCATTTTCAAGCTGGCGGCGTTTGTTGCATTCATTGGGGTGGCAGTTGCCATTTACCATATTGCACGCATCGTAGTCTCGCCGCCACATGCGGGTGACGTTGGTTCTCCGTCTATCCATAGACGACCAGCGACCCAAGGCACTCCACCGGCAGCTTCGAGTACGCGGTCAATTCCCATCCCGGACAAAACTCCTCCTAAGCCCGATCCCGGAACTTCGAGTACGCCGTCAGTTCCCACTTCGGGCAAAACACCTCCTAAGCCCGATCCCGACAAAGTAGCGCGAGAGTTAAAGGGTACCTGGGACGCCGTGGTGCAATACCGAGGAGAGGATGCGCACGCTGCTTCCCTTAAGATAAGACTCACATTCGACCACTGTGACATAGCAGATTCCTGCGTTGTCGCTGTAGAAAACTGTGAAGGTGATTCCCGCAAAAGAGAGAAATTGCCGGTGACGATAATGGTGTCACCCGATAAGAAATGCCGGCTTTCCTCGCCTCAGAAGGACGGGGCAGTCTCTTTTGAGCATGACGATGGACCAGCTCGGAGTAATGCTGAAGTTTCCTGTGCGAGGAGTTTTCGTGATAATGGTGGAAAATATTGTTTCAATGTTGTTGGGAAGAGAGGGGAGCGGGTATTAAAAGGAGAAGTCTGGAACCATCCTAAGGATAAAAATCAAGAGCCGGAGCCTTGCGGCATTCTCGTCGGGGAAGTGGCGAAAACAGCGATATGCCCTCAATGATCGCGGACCACATCTCGTAGTCCACCCTGGCGTGATCAGCCCGTGGACGTCTATCTCGTCATCTGCCAGACGGATGAACGGAGCGGCGAGGGTCGTGACGGAACAATCCGCTGGATGAACGTCACGCGCTATCTCAAGAACCGGAAGGACAAAACCAGCCGCCAGATCGTCTACGCGGGTGAGCGGCTGGATATGCAGGCGGTATGGAAGCTGCGCGACCGGTTCTGCCCGCCTCGGCGGGGGGCGGTGGGGTAGGATTGCGCACGGTTCTATACCCAGGGTTTTAACCCTGGGTCTCGTGGGCCAAGACTCGTCGTACCAGACCCGGCCACTCAAGGCATCGGCTTCACGCATAACGCCTGACCCAGAGTCGGCCCGGTTGCACACGGCGCCAGGAACGGCGGCCAGGCGGCGGGGTTGACGGCGACCATGGCGCCTTGCCAGGTGCCGTGGGGGTCCCGCGTCAGCTCGAGATAGCCGAAGCTGATCACCGAGTAGCCGGAGGCCGGGGCGCCGTCGACGGTCTGGGCGAAGGCTCCGGTGGGCGGTCCGTCGTCTTCGACCACTCCGCTGTTGCCGACCACCAATGTCGGCGGACGGTGGGTGGGGGCGGCGAAGGTAATGGATTCGAAGCGGTGCATGTGGCCGGTGAGGATGTGCTCGATTTTGGGGAGGAGCGCTTCGCCGGCTTCTCCGTGCAGCGCGCATTGCAGCGTGCGGTTGAGCTCTCCGTAGGGAACCGCGGGGCCGGTCTTCGGCTGGCCGTCACAGCCGTAGAGCGTCGCCGCGGCGTCCTGCACCCCCCAGATCGGCCGGTGGGTCATCAGCCAGGCCTTGTGGTTCCCGAGGCGCTGCGCCGCGGCGAGGAACTGGCGCTGGTAGACGCCGGTCAGGCCGGGTAACTGGTCGCAGGCGTTGGCGGAGTCGATCGATGCCAGATCGAGGCCGGAGAGGTGGAGCACTTGCGGCTCGGCGAGCTGGAGATGGGGGAGCGCCGGACCTTCGCCATCTTGCGACGGACAGTCGAGCTGCTTGCCGCCACCTTCGGCCAGATCCGAGCTCGCGTCGAGAAAATAGAACCAGCCCGGTCCGGCGTGACTGCACAGCTCGTGATTGCCTCGCGCGAAGACCCAGGGAGCCGCGGTCAGCAGGTCGCCGGCCGGCTGGAAGAAATCGAGCCACCAGGATTCCCAGCGGTCGGCGTCCTGATTTCCCGTGCTGTTCTGGCTGAGGTAGGGACCCGGCAGCCCGCACTTCTCGGCCGGCGTCGAGCCGTCTCCGGCATCGTAATACCAGCGCTGGACCTGCTGGCCGTTGACCGTGGTCTTGAAGCCGCTCGGCGTGCCGCGGTAGTTGTAGTCGCCCACGTGGAGGATGAGATCGGGATGACTGGCGGCGGCGGCGCGGGCGATGGTGGGGAAGGGCCACTGCGGATCGTCCAATCCACAGCCTGTCTGATCCTTCGGCTCGCAACCGGAATCGCCGAGGACCGCGATGCGGGTGGGCGTTTCCATCACGGCGGGGAGATGCGGACCGCCTTCGACGGTCAGCGAGCGTCCGAACGGATAGCGGGCCTCGCAGACCTTGACCGTGAAGCCATGCGGATTGCGGCGCGGCGTCGTGACGATCCGTTCCGTCCCTGGGCCGAGCAGCGCCGGGCAGTCCCGGCCGGGAGCGACGATCACGCGGGCGAAGGCGGCGGTGCTTCCGGCAGGGGTTTCCGCCAGCAGCACATAGGCGGCGTATGGGGCCGCTGGCTGCGCCGGTGCCGGCGCTGGAGCTGCCGCCGACAGAGAGCAGCCGGCCAGACAGAGCAGAGCACCGCAGAGGAGAGGCGAGAGTCGTGTTCTCATGGAAGGGGGCTCTCCCCGGATCACGCGGTGTGCGGAATCCCCGCCTCATCCAATGCGTCGCGGGCGATCTTTTCGAAGGCTTGCCGCTTGTAGGTGAGCCAGGGGTCCTGGAGACCGTAGCGGTTCACCAGATCCTTGAAGGTCCGGAAGGCGCCTTTGCCGCGGAGCGCGCTGTGCAGCTCTTCGCTCCGCCGGGTGTCCTCGACGGTGTCGGCGAAGGCGCGCATGATCTCCCATTCGTGGATCGCGAAGGCGTCGGGCAGGGCGACCCAGTCGGCGGAGTCGAGGATCTCGCGGAGGTTGTCGGGCGAATGCTCCTCGCCCCATTCGTCCTCGAAGGTTTCGCCGTCTTCCCGGTGGGCGAGATCCAGCATCTCCTCGGTCAGGGTGACCAGCTCGCCGGTCTGGCGGTGGACGTAGGTCAGCATGCCCTGTTCGAGCATTTCCAGCTCGTCGACGACAAGCTCGATGGGGACCGGGAGCGGCATGGGGCAGATTGTAGCTCTGAAGGCGACGCGATGGTACAGTCCTTTGACGCCTCTGTGAAGGCGGCCCTTGGAGAGCCAGATGAGCCCGCTATCTTCCACCGTCGACGACCACTTCACCGACAGGTCCCCGGTCGTCCGGCGGATCTACGACCGGCTGCTGGCGGTCGTGGGCACGTTCGGACCGTTCACCGAGGAGCCCAAGAAGACCTCGATCCACCTCAACCGGCGGACCGCCTTCGCCGGGGTCGCGACGCGCAAGGACTTGCTCATCCTCACCATCAAGGCCGACCACGACATCCGCAGCGGCCGGGTGGCCCGGCGGGAGAAGACCTCGGCGCAGCGCTGGCATCTGGAGATCAAGCTCTCCGATCCGGCCCAGATCGACGCCGAGCTGACCGGCTGGCTCAAGGATGCGTACGATCTCTCCGCCTAGGGTCGCAAGGATCGCTGTTTGATCGCGATGGACGCAAACCGGTGGTCGAACGTCCTGCGGCTGGAGCAGGGGTATGCCGCGGGGCTGGCGCGGGTGGCCGCCCGGCCGCTGGAGGCGTATGTCGAGGTGGCGGCGCGCTGCAACTTGCGGTGCGAGATGTGCCCGATCATCGTCGACCCCCGCTATCAGCCGGCGTCGGGACGGCCGGGGTTGCTCGCGATGGAGGTGTTCGATCGCCTGGAGCCGGTCTTTTCGACCCTCACCCGCGTCTATCTGTTCGGCCTCGGCGAACCGGTGCTGCATCCCGATCTCGTGCCGATGACAGAACGCCTGACCGCCGCCGGGGTGGAAGTGTGGATCACCACCAATGCGACGCTGATCGACGATGAGCTGGCCGACTCCCTCTCCCGCGCCGGCCTGCACCGGATTACCGTGTCGATCGACGGCGCCACGCCGGAGACCTACGAGCGGATCCGCAAGCGCGGCAAGTTCGCGGACGTGGTGCGCGGCCTGCGGGCGCTCGGCGCGGCACGGCGGCGGCACGGCAAGCCGCTGCTTTATCTCTCGCTCGTCGGCATGGCGTCGAACCTCGCCGAGATCCCGGATCTGGTCGATCTCTGTGCCGAGGTGGGCGGCGACGGCGTGTTCCTGGAAGGGCTCTATCCCTATCCGCACCCGGTCATCGAGGAGTTTTTCCACCGCGAGCATCTCGGGCACCTCGGCCGCGAGCGGGTGGTGGAGCTGGTCGAGGCGGCGCGTCTGCGGGCGGCGTTCCTGGGGGTCGATTTCATCACCCGGATGGAAGAGCTGGCGTCGTTCGGGCCGGAGGGGGAGGCGATCTCTCCGGACATGCAGGCCGAGTCGCAGCCGCCGCTGGTGCCGGCCGACGCCGAGGCGGACGCTCCGGCGCATGGACATCCGGAGGAGCTCCGCCTCCCCTGGGCCTGCTCCGAGCCGTGGATGACGATCAACGTCAACGCGTCCGGCGAAGTGCGGCCGTGCTGCTTCAACGACGACATCCTGGGCAACCTGCACGAGCAGACGATGGAAGAGATCTGGAACGGTCCCGGGTTCACGGGTCTGCGGGGGGAGCAGGCGGCCGGCGTCGTCTCCTCGGGGTGCGAAGTCTGCGTGCGCAACGGCCGGGTGAAACAGTCGCCGTGGCTCATTCCGCGGGAGCCGGTGCCAGTAGTGTCTGACGGCACACCGCTGGTGCTGGAGACGCCTGCCGACGGCGAGCTGGTCTCCGGACCGCTGGTGCTCATCGGCCGCCGCGCGAACGGCCGCCGCGGACCGCTCGAACGCGACGAGCTGCCGGAAGTCTGGCTCGATCATCACCGGATCGCCTGGGCCAGTGACTATGCGCTGATCGACGGTGACGCGTTCGCGGCGATCATTCCCATCGACTATGTCTCCGCCGGCAGCCACCGCCTGATGCTGCGCCAGGCCGGCGGGGGCGAGAGCAGCGCTTTCGCGCACCGGCAGATCCAGACCGGCTCGCTCGACGGCGGCCTGGCGACGGTGTCGCGGCTGGCGGTGACGGTCGATCTCAAGACCCCGGAGCCACGGCCCGTGCTGCGCCTCGACGGCCGCACGCATCCGCTGGAGCGCTGGCTCTGCGGGCCGTATGGACGTGGCTTTCTGGGCGTCGCGCTGCTCGACGTTCACGCCCTCTCCCCGGGCGGCCACGATCTGGATCTGTTCTTCACGCAGCATCCGCGGTACCACGAGCGGGTGGTCCGGCTGGGCTGAAAAATCCCTCTTTCGTGCGAGTAGGTGTAGACTCTGGGTTCCTGAGACGGTTCCCCCCTGGCGGGCCTGCCTTGGAGTACCGGGAAATCCTGAAACAAAATGGAGGTTTGATCAAGAAAATGGCGAGACAACGAGAGCTGCTGTCCCTTGTGGACATTGCCGATGAAACAGGAATCTCTTATGCAACGCTGCGAAATTACGCGTTGAAATATGGTGATGAAATTCCTTCTGAAGGATCAGGCAGAAACACGCGCTATCCGCGTCCGGCGGTCAAAGTGTTTCAAAGGTTGAGGAAAGAGAGCAAGCCCGGCCGCAAGCCGGCGAACGCTATGCTGCCGCAAGCGGCTCCGGCCCCGATGCCGGTGCCCGCGCCGGTTCGCCAGGAGACGCCGCTGTCGCGGTTCCCGGCTCCGGTTCCGGCCCCGGCTCCGATCCCGGCAGCAGCGCCGCCGGTCGTGATCGACAACAGTGGTATGGAGAAAGAGCTCGCCGCGATCCGGGGCTATCTCGCCAGCATTGCGGACAGCCTGAAGCGGCTGGTGAGCGCCGCCGAAACCAGCGCGGCTCCGGCCGCGGCTCCAACTCCGGCCGAGGCGCCGGCCGCTCCGGTGGCGGCGGCTGCACCGGCCGTGGCGAAGGATCAGATCGGCGCGGCGGTTCCTCTGCCGGAGCTTCGCGATGGCTTGAGTGGGGGCGACAAGCCCGGCCAGCGCCGCCTGCAGTCGATGCCCAAGGTGTGGGGCCAGCGGGGCCGGCGGCCCGAGTAGATCCGCTTGCTGATCGATGCGTGCGTTCGAGGTGAACGCACGCATCGCCGCTCGATCACATCACTTTTTTCTTCAGCGCGCCACCATCCGCATCTGCGGCTCCGGATAGCGATCACCGGCGATCGCTCCCGGCGGGAACGCCTGATCCAATTCCGCGACGTCGGACGGCTCCAGCTTGACGTCCAGCGCTTGCAGATTCTCATGCAGCCGCGTGCGTTTCGCCGTGCCGACGACCGGCACGATGTCCTCGCCGCGCGACAGCACCCACGCGATGGCGAGCTGCGACGCGGTGCAACCCTTGCGCGCCGCGATCGCTTTGAGCGTGGCGACCCGCTCCAGGTTGTGCGCCAGGTTCTGGCCGGTGAAGCGCGGCGCGTGAGCACGGAAATCGCCGGGCGGGAGCTTGCCGTCGAAGGTGTCTGACAGCAGACCGCGGGAGAGCGCTCCATAGGCCACGATGCCGATGCCGAGCTCGCGCGCGGCGGGCAGGATCCCCCCTTCGATCAAACGCGTCGCGAGCGAATATTCGATCTGCAACGCGGTCACCGGATGCACCGCATGGGCGCGCCGCATCTGCTCCGCGGAGGCTTCGGAGATCCCCAGGAAACGCACCTTGCCTTCGCGGATCAGGTCCGCGACGGCGCCGATCGTCTCTTCATAGGGCACGGCGGGATCGACCCGCGCCGGCTGATACAGGTCGATCACGTCGACGCCGAGGCGTTGCAGCGAATAGGCGGCGAAATTCTTCACCGCGGCCGGGCGTCCGTCGAAGCCCAGAAACGCTCCGGCGGGTGAGCGGAGGGCGCCGAACTTGACGCTCAGAAAGATCGCATCGCGCCGGCCGGCGATCGCTTTGGCGACCAGCGCCTCGTTGTGACCCATGCCGTAGAAGTCGCCCGTGTCGAGCAGCGTCACCCCGAGATCGAGTGCTTCGGTGATCGTCGCGAGGCTCTCCGCATCGTCGCGGCCGGCCTTCGAGCCGTAGAAATCCGACATGCCCATGCAGCCGAGGCCGAGGGCGGAAACAGCGGGTCCGTGGGTTCCGAGATGTCTGGTCTGCATGGACACAGAGTATGTGACTTCCGCGAGCTGTCAAGAAGCGCATAGAGTAGGGCCCGTGGACCGCTACCTCGTCAACGAGATCTTCTATAGCTTGCAGGGGGAAGGGGTCCGTGCCGGGACGCCGAACCTCTTCCTCCGCCTGTCGCGCTGCAACCTCACCTGCAAAGTGGAGACGCACGGCTTCGACTGCGACACCGAGTTCGAGTCCGGCCGCCGGCTGGCGATCCCCGAGATCGTGGCCGAATTCCGCCAGCTCTCGGAGCGCTGCGACTGGGTGATCCTCACCGGCGGCGAGCCGGCGCTCCAGACCGACGCCGAGCTGATCGATGCGCTCCACGCCGCGGGCTACAAGCTCGCCATCGAGACCAACGGCAGCGTCGAGCTGCCGCCGGGGATCGACTGGATCACCGTCAGCCCGAAAGTCGCCGAGCACGCCATCCGCCAGCGCACCGCGCACGAGGTCAAATACGTCCGCGGCCACGGCCAGGCGACCCCGAAGACCGTCGTCGAGGCCGAGCACTACCTCATCTCGCCCGCTTTCGACGGTGCCGAGGTCGACCCGCGCACCCTCGACTGGTGCATCCGCCTGTGCAAGGAGAATCCGCCGTGGCGGCTCTCGGTGCAGCAGCACAAGCTGTGGCAGGTGCGGTAAGAGGCGAGTTGCCCGGATTCGGAACCGGCGTTATGCTTCCCGGTGACGAGGGGAGGCGGAAGACTCGGGTAGAATGACTGGACGGAGGCACCTCGATGGCGATCCAGAACCTGAAACGGCCGATCTCAGCCGATGACTACCACCGGATGGCGGAGGACGGGCTCTTTGCGGAAGACGACCGGGTGGAGCTCATCGAGGGAGAGATCGTCGAGATGACCGCGATCGGCGACAGCCATACCCACAGGGTCAGAAGTCTGATTTTGCAGTTCCACCGCCGCTTCCTGGATCGGGCCATTGTGGATGTCCAGAATCCTATCCGCCTCGGAGATTGGTCCGAGCCTCAGCCTGATTTGACCCTGCTGGAATGGCGGGATGACGCGTATGCCTCAGCCCCGACGGCCAAGGAGATCATTCTCGTCGTCGAAGTCGCGGACTCTTCGGTCGCTTACGACAGGAGTGTCAAGGGTCCACTCTATTCCCGGCAAGGAATCCGCGAATACTGGCTTTTCGATCTCCGGGCGAAGGTCCTCGAAGTCCACCGGCATCCCGGCCCGGACGGCTATCGTGATGTCCGGCGCCTCCGCCATGGCGACTCGATCGCCCCCGAGGCGTTCCCGGATGTGGTGTTCGCGGTCTCCGATCTTCTTGGTTCCGCGGATTGATGTCTCGGCCCATAGAGCCACAGGCACCTTACTTGGTAGACGGTTTGTCTTCGAGAAAGGAGATCCCTATGTCCTCCAAGCTCTGCCGCTCCCTCCTCCTGGCCCTGGTCGTCCTCGCCCTTGTTGGTGTAGCGCCCGCCTTTGCCGATCCGGCGCCAGCACCCGCGGCGCCGTCCCTGGTCAGCAACCCGGTTGGGTGCGGCGCTCCTGCTCTCGACCTCTTCGCGCCGAGCGCCGAAGAGAGCCAGTGCAAGGCGGCGGTGTCCCTCCAGGGAGTCGCTCCGCTGCAACCGGACTTCCTGGTCACCT
The DNA here is from genome assembly GCA_036264355.1 of Thermoanaerobaculia bacterium. Classification (GTDB taxonomy): domain Bacteria; phylum Acidobacteriota; class Thermoanaerobaculia; order Multivoradales; family UBA5704; genus UBA5704. The sequence goes on along the minus strand of DATARD010000292.1, from coordinate 34,795 downwards.
ATCACGGCCACTGCCGTTGCAGTTGCAGCCGGACCCCGGACTGCAACACGAGTGCCGACTGCGGTGGCGCGCCCTGCCTCGGCGGCATCACCTGCTGCTAGACGCCCTTGCCGCGCTCCCCCGGGCCGGCTACCATGCCGGCCCATGTACAGAGAGCCCGATTTTTCTGATGCGCGCCTGGCACAGGCGCCTGAATGCCATTTCGAGCCGTCGCCGGCGGACACGGTCCTGCCGGACGGCTTCATGTCGACGACGAACCACCCCACCTATGTGAAGGTCGGCGGACAGTGGCGGATGCCGGAGCGTCCGCGCATGGACTCCCATCTGGTGTGGGATCCGGCCGCCGAACGGTTGTTGATCAAGGAGTTCCGCCTCGTCCGCAAGGGCGACCTGGTGGCCGTGGCGACGAAGGAGGACGGCTCCGAAGGGGTGTTCGTCTGGGAGCGCGGTTTTCTCGACGAGGTCGACGAGACGCACGTTCCCGAGGCGTTCTCGTTCATGGCGTCGGAGGTGAGCCGCGAGAAACCGGTCAACTACGAGGCGATCTACCGCGAGCTGATGAAGAACAGCGGCAAGGACGGCTACATCCTCTGGGTGATCGGTCCGGCGCTGGTCCACGCCCGCGGCCGGATGGCGATGGAGTGGATGATCCACCACGGCTTCTGCCACGGCGTGATCACCGGCAACGCGGTGGCGGTGCACGACGTGGAGGCCGCGCTCTATGGCACGACGCTGGGCATGCGCGCGGACGGCCTGGGCACCGCCGGCGGCCATTCGACGCACATGCGGGCGATCAACGAGGTGAAGAAGGCGGGCTCGATCCAGGCTCTCGTCGAGTCCGGGCGCCTCCACGGCGGCATCATGCATGCCCTGACGGTGACTGGTGTCCCATACGTCCTCGGTGGCTCGATCCGCGACGACGGACCGCTGCCGGAGACGATCGCCTCGGCGCTGGAGGCCCAGGAGGCGATGCGCGAGCTGACCAGCCGGGCGACCATGGTGGTGATGGTGGCGACCGCGCTCCATGCCATCGCCGCGGGCAACATGCTGCCCACCTATTGCCACCGCCCGGACGGCTCGATCTCCGAGATCACCACCGTCTGTGTGGATCAGACCGAGTTCGTGGTGAACAAGCTGAAGGACCGCGGCACTCATCAGGCGTTCGGGGTGGTCACCAACGCGCAGGACTTCATGCGCCTGGTGCAGCTCGAGCTGCAGAGCCGCGTCGCGGCCTGAAGCGCACGCCTGATCAGGGTCGATCAGCGCAGGGCGACGCCGGGATCGTCCGGCGTCGCGCTGCCGATGCGGCACAGCTCGTCGAGGACGGCGGTGAGGAGGTCGAAGAGCTGGCGCAGGCGGTCGACCTCCTTGAGCACGCCGTGGACCTGGAAGATGAGCTCGTCGACGCCCTCGGGAAGGCGGCGGAAGGGACCTTCATCGTCGCGCAGCTCGAGGTGGACCTGCGGCTGCTCCTCGATCAGGCGGCGGATCTCGGCGTTGGCGAACAGCGCGCGCACCTTGGATTCGTCGTTCCCCTTGATGATGAAGCTCTCGTCGAAGGTGGTCGACTGGCCGACCTCGATGTCCTGCATGCCGAGCCGCTTGCCGAGCTCGCTGAACAGCCCCTTGCGATAGATCGTGAAGCGGAAGCTGTCGCGGCTGACCAGGGGAGCGCGCAGGCGCGTGAACACGTGGGTCGTGTGGCCGGTCGAGACGGTGTAGGTGTCGAGGGTGATCGTCCAGCCCTGGTGATGGGCCTCGACCTTGGAGCCCTTCCAGAAGCCGCCGTCGACGAAATCGGCGCCGATCTCCCGGCAGAGCTGCCGCCAGATCTCGTCGCGGCTCGGTCCGAACAACTTGTCTCTCAATCCCAAGGCCCGGTCTCCTCTCAGCGGAAGTATCCCATGACGTCGACCACCAGATCGACCGTTCCCGCCGCCAGGGTGGCGCGGACCGTGGCCTGGCCGCCGGGGCCGAGCGGGAGGACGGCGTTGTTGGCGCGGGTCTGGCCGGCGCCGGCGTTGAGCGTGCTGGCGACGGGCACCGGGGCACCGGCCGGATAGAGCTGCAGGAAGCCGGCGGTCGCCGGATTGACGGCGGTGACGTTGACGGCGACCGCCGACGCGCCGGCGGGCACCGCGCAGACGCCGCCCACCGGAAAGGTCCGCGCCGTGCCGGCGGCGAGCGATGGCCCGCCGGACGGGCCGATGGCCTGCCGTGTGTCGAGGAGGCGGCAGGGAGCGACAGTGTAGTAATCCGCCGCGGGTCCGGGGAGCGCGGCATGGCACAGGCCGATCCCGCTGTCGGTGAAGGTCTGGCCGGCCTCGGTACGGAAGCGCCAGGCATAGCCGTTCGGATAGAGGGTGAGCTCGAGGACGCCGAAGGTGGCGGCGTCGCGGACCTCGCTGTTCGGCTGCACCTGGACGATCGAGGTGTGGTTCTTGCCGCCGGTGCCGACGACGAATTGGCGGATGCCGCGCGCCGGGTCCGCGGCGCCCGCGGGAGTCTGCGGCGCGAAGCGCTCGTAGATGTGATCGTGGCCGTTCAAGACGACGTCGGCGCCGGCGGCGTAGAGATCGTCCCAGAGGGTCTGGAAGGTCGCGTCGCTACCGTGCGGTCCGGAGGAGAAGCGCGGGTGGTGCCAGTAGGCAAGGGTGCAGACGCCGGGGTGCGCGGCGAGGTCGTTGGCGAGCCACTGCTCCTGCGGCGAGCCGGGGCCGCAACCGCCGATGGCGGCGCAGTTGGAGTTGAGCGTGATGAAGTGCCAGCCGCCGAGGTCGAAGCTGCCCCAGCCCTTGGCCGGATCTCCCGCCGCGGCGCCGAAATAGGCGTAATAGCCGGCCGCTCCCGGCGTGATGTATTCGTGGTTGCCCGGCGCCGGGCGGGTGATCGCTTTGAGCCGGCCCCAGGAGGGATCGTAGGAGGCCTGGTATTTGGCGAGAGCGCCGTCCTCGTACTGATTGTCGCCGAGGAGGAGCACGGCGTCGTAGCCGGCGCCCACCAGGAGATCCGAGGTGGCCTTCATGTGGCAGCCCGCCGCCATGCCGGCGCCGCCGTTGAAGTTGGCGTCGGCCGGATCGCAGGCGATGTCGCCGGCCGCCGCGATGACCGCGGAGGGAGCGGTCTGGGCGAAGGCTCCGGAAGGATGGCACAGGGCCGCCAGAGCCAGGAGGGCGGCGAGAGCGATGAAAGCAGATGCTGCCGGGCGCAGGCTCATGGGGATGGCGCCAGGATGGCCAGCACGAGAAGCCGTTCGGGGCCGGTGTTGCGGATGCCGTGCGGCACCGCTTCGGGTGCGATCAGCATCATGCCGGCTTCCATGGCCGCCTCGCCGCCGTCGAGCAGGAAGACGCCGCGGCCGGCGAGCACGTGGTAGACCTTGTCCATGCCGGCATGGGCGTGCAGCGTGTGCTCCTGGCCCGGCTCGAAGGCGTTGAGGCCGACCAGCAGGCGGTCCGACCGATAGAGCGTCGCCTTGCCCATCTTCTGCGGGTCATAGACGGCGAGATCCGCGGGGCGGATCGGGGTTGGATGGTCCATGCGAGACTCCTTCCTGGGGTCACCGCATCATAGCAAGGGTCCCAGGGGGCCGGACACGGGATAGAATCCCGCCGTCTGCAATCCGGCTCCGCATTCGGGGGGAGGTTTCATGCGACGGATCCTCTGTCTTCTGGCCGTGGTGCTCGCGGTGGCGCTCGTAGCCGCTCTGGCGGAGGTGCCGCCGCTCGGCGCGGCGCCGCAGGCCGACCCCGCCCTGGTGGCGCGGGCGCGCAAAATTCTCGACGAAGTGCCGCTGGTCGACGGCCACAACGACCTGCCGTGGGAATATCGCGAGCGGGTGAAGAACCACCTCGACAAGATCGACCTGCGGTCGGATACCGGTCATTTCGAGAAGCCGATGCACACCGACATCCCACGCCTGCGGAAGGGCGGCGTCGGCGGGCAGTTCTGGTCGGTCTACGTCCCCGTCGAGCTTCCCGGTCCGCAGGCCGCGGTGGCGACGCTGGAGCAGATCGATGACGTCCATCGGTTGATCGCACGCTATCCCGACGTCTTCGAGCTGGCCGGCACCGCGGACGACGTGGTGCGCATCCACAAGGCGGGCAAGATCGCCTCGCTGATCGGAGTCGAGGGCGGGCACTGCATCGCCAACTCGCTGGGCACCCTGCGCCAGCTCTACGCCGCGGGCGCCCGTTACATGACGATCACCCATTCGAAGAACAACGACTGGGCGGATTCGGCGACCGACGCGCCGCGGCACAACGGCCTCACCCGCTTCGGCGAGGAGGTGATCCACGAGATGAACCGGCTCGGAATGCTGGTCGATCTTTCGCATGTCTCGCCGCAGACGATGAAAAAAGCGCTCGAAATCGTCCAGGCGCCGGTGATCTTCTCCCACTCCTCGGCGCGCGCCCTCGACGGGCATCCGCGCAACGTGCCGGACGACGTGCTGGCGCTGCTGCCCAAGAACGGCGGCGTCGTGATGGTCTCCTTCGTGCCGTCGTTCACCTCCGAGGAGGTGCGCGGCTGGAACGCGCAGCACGACGCGGAAGAGGCGCGCCAGAAGGCGCTCCACCCCGACAGCCCGGACGCCGTGAAGAGCGAGCTCGCCGCCTGGGACAAAGCGCACCCGGCGCCGCAGGCGACGGTGGCGCAGGTGGCGGACCACGTCGAGCACGTGCGCAAGGTGGCGGGAATCGATCACGTGGGTCTCGGCTCGGACTTCGACGGCATCCCCACGACACCCGCCGAGCTGACCGGCGTCGACACCTATCCGGTGCTCCTCGCCGAGCTGCTGCGCCGCGGCTGGAGCGACGACGAGATCAAGAAGCTCGCCGGCCTGAACGTGCTGCGCGCCTTGCGGGGAGCCGAGCAGGTGGCGGCAAGGCTGCAAAAGGAGCGGCCGGCCTCGGACGCGCTCATCGAGGAGCTGGACGCGAAGTAGTTTCCTACGCCCCCACGTGCACCAGCACGTTGCGCCGGCTGCTGAAGTGGCGGTGCTCCCAGAGGTAGATGCCCTGCCAGGTGCCGAGGCCGAGCTTGCCGTCGAGGATGGGGATTGACAGCGAGGTGGCGGTGAGGGCCGCCTTGACGTGCGACGGCATGTCGTCCGGCCCCTCCTGCGTATGGGTGTAGAGGGGGTCGTTCTCCGGCACCAGGCGGGCGAGCCAGCGTTCGAGGTCGCGGCGCGCCGACGGGTCGGCGTTCTCCTGGATGACCAGGCTGGCGGAGGTGTGCTGGACAAAGACGGTGCACAGCCCTTCCTGCGCGCCGCTCCCGGCGACCACCGCCGCCACCTCACGGGTGATCTCGTTCAGCCCCTGGCCGCGGATGGAGAAGGAGAGCTGCTTCACCATGGCGGGCGACGATAGCACGGACCTCAGGCGCTGCGGCGGAACGAGGCGAGGATTTCGGGCGTCACGTCCTTGCCGCCGCCGGTATTCACCACCAGGGCCTGGATGGTGTAGATCGGCCCCCAGGGGATGCCCCACCAGCCGGCGACGAGCGACAGGAGCGTGAACGGGAGCCCCTTGACGAAAGCGCTCTGCCCCGGCCGGATATAGTAGATGTCCGACGGGCGCTTGAAGGTCAGGATGAGGACGGAAATGCAGTAATGGAACAGCACGAACTTGGCACCCTGCTGGACCTCCGCCTCAATCAAGCCGGCGGGCAAGCCCTCAACGCCCTGGATCTTCATCCAGTCTCCTTTCGCGAGATTGTGAGGACCTCATTATCTCACAGGGGCCGAATCCCGCCATCCCCACCCCACGAGCCGGGGAGGCCCGCCTCGCGGGGTCTGGCTTCGCAGGGCCGCTCGCGTCACTCTGCGGCCGGGAGGACGAGCGCGCCATGGAGACCATGCTGACAGCCCGCGCCGGGGAGGCGGAGCTCCTCGCCGCCTGCCCGGAGTACGCTTCGACCCGGGGGCTCGACGAGCTGCGCGCCACCGAGCTGGCCCGCCTCGACCGGTTGGGACACGTCTATCTCGATTACACCGGCGGCGGTTTGTATGGCGAGTCGCTGGTCCGCGAGCGGCCGGAGATCTCGACCGTTTCTTTGCCCGCGCCCGGCCGGGCGGCAACAATCTCTTCGCCTTCCCGGCGCAGTCCAACTTCTCGGGCGTGCAGCACCCACCCGCTCCGAGCTTGTCACCTGCTTTCGCCAGAGCAGCGAAGCCATGACCTATGAGGACTTCCGGCACTGCATCCACCACGAAGGGACCGGTGCCGTGCGCGTCTCCCTCGGGCTGGCCTCCAACTTCGCCGACGTCGAGACGTTCCTCCGCTTCGCCGCGGGCTTCGTCGAGGATTGAACGGTCCGGGCAACCCGTTTCACTCCTCCGCGTCGTGCTCGTGCTCTTCGCCGGTCTCTTCGCCGGCACCGAGCTCGATTTCCGTTTCGAGGTCATGGCGCAGGTCTTTCGGGTCCACCACGGCGCTGTCGCCGTCCGGGCCGGGAAAGACCGCCACCGAAATGTCGTCTTCCTCCAGAATCGGGATCAGGTCGGCCAACAGCTCGTCGAGGGCGATGGGCTGCGGCACGGCCTTCGCCCAATCGCCCAGGGCACAGGCGGCGGCGAAGTCGGGATGCGGCCAGAGCGGCAGGGCGTCGCGCTCCTCGTCGCCGGCGAGCACCCAGCCCTCGTCGTTCTTGAGCCCCCAGGTCTCGCCGCTGTCGACCGCGAGCTGGACGAAATAGCCGTAGCGCTCCCGGGCGGAGAGCGCCAGCACCATCTCCCGCTCGCCCTCTGCCAGCTCCCAGCTCACGCTTCACCATCCCGGTGGCGCGCCAGCTCCTCTTCGAGGTGATGCCGGAAGTCGCGGGCGTCGACCACCGCCACCTGGCCCGACGGCGCCGGGAAGGCGGCGAGGCGGATGGCGTCTTCCTCCAACGCCGGCAGCAGCTCCTCGACCAGCTCCTGGAGCGCGATCGGCTCCGGAAAGCAGCCGTCCCAGCCCTCCTGGATGCAGGCCTGGGCGAAGGCCGGATGCGGCCACAGGCAGAAGGCGTTGCCGTTGTCGTCGTTGATCAGCACCCAGCCCTCCTCACTGCGCAGCCCCCAGGCCTGCTCGGTGCCGGCGATGCGGTGGACGAGATAGCTGTAGCGCTCCAGCGGAGGCAGGGCCAGAGTGGCGTCGACCTCCTGGGTGTCGCCGTGGTGGTCAGTCATGGTCTCCTTGCGTTTCGGCGGCCATCGCCGCGGGCTCCGGGCTTTTCTCTTCGTCTTCGCCGTGCGTGGGCGCGGTCTCACCGGCGGAGCCGGCGGACGGTTCCGCCGCCGGTGTCTCCGACACCGCCGATGCCTCGGGCGCCGCGGCGACCGGGGCATTCTGGATCGCCCCCAGCAGCCAGTCGGAGATCCGCTGGCGCTCCGCTTCGTCGAGCTGCAGACCGGCGCTCTCGCACAGGCCGAGGACATTGCGGAAGAAGCACCGCGCCAGGGTGAGCGGATCGTCACCGCCGTTCTGGCCGAAGCGGTGGCCGCCGAAGGTGATGCCGCGCAGGATGAAGTTGACGCTGGCACGGGCGATGGTCGCGCCTTCCTCGATACACCGGTCGCGTACCGCTTTCGAGGTGCGGGTGAGGAAGTAGCCGTGCGAGTTGACCTCTTCCGCGATGTGGCGGAAGACCTGCCCGTACTCCTCCGGCGTCAGGTAGGGCGTATCGGTGAGCTGGTGGACGCGGTAGGCCAGCGAGCCGAGGACCGGATCCATCGCCGCCAGATCGTCCGGGCGGCCGTCGGACGGCACTTGGTGGTGCTCGGGGTCGAAGAGATAGCCGGGCTTGAGCGACGAGATGGAGAAGCCGGGGTTCTGCCGCCCTTCGAGCAGGTCGCGGAACGTGCCGGCGCCGGCCCAGCGCGAAGCCAGCACGTCGTCGCCGAAACGGCTGATCACCATCTGCGCCGCGCGCGCCATGGGCACGGCGGAATCCGACGCTGCCACCACTCCCTTGACGTATTCGAGGATCTGCTCCGTCAGCCGCCCCTGGTCGAGCGGAGACGGGCGCAGCGGGACCACCGGCACGCGCTCCCGCAGCGCCGTCTCGAGGCCGGGCTCGCCCTCGGCTCCGGTGCCGACGCGCACCTTCCAGGGATCGCCGTCGACCATCTCCAGATCGGCCCGCGCCTGGGTCACCGCGCCGGTCATCATGCGCAGGCTGTTGAAACCGAGCCAGTTGGTGCTGGCGGTGAACTCGGGAAACTCGCGGAAGATCGCCGGCAGGTCGGTCGCGATCAGCTCGCCGATCGAGCTCGCCCGCTCGTAGACCTTGTCGGCGATGCGGCGCAACAGATCCTGCATGGCGGAGGTCGCCGGGCTGTCCGCCGAGCGGGTGCTCTGGGTGGCGGCGACGCCGATCGCCTCTTCGAGGAAGGTGTCCTGGTCGATCAGCAGATCGCAGGCCGCCTTGTAGGCCACCGACGCGGGGCCCACCGCGAGCACCGAGCTGCGCCGGTCGTGCTTCGAGAGGCGCAGCAGCACCGGCGTGAAGTCGGCGTCGCCGGAGAGGATGATGAACTCCTCGAACCCCGTGCTGTGGCTCAGCGCGTCGAGGATGTCCATCACCATCTGGATGTCGGCGCTGGTCTTGCCGCCGCTGGTCAACGGCGGACAGTCCACCACCTCGACCGCGGAGCGGGTGAAGTAGGGCCGGAAGCGGCCGAACTGGGACGGATTCAGATAGCAGCGGCGGAACAGGATCCTGCGCCGCACAGATCCTTCCGCCCCGCTCGGGTTGGGGAGCTTCTCCTGGAGCCAATGCAGCCAGTGGGATGGGTTCGTCGCGAACTGCTCCGCTGCATTCGGATCTTCCCGCTGCAGGCCGAGATAGATGTTGTCGAAATCGACGAACAACGCCGAGCGGATGTGAGGCGGATTCGGTTGGTCAGGCATGGATCCTCCACAGGAAATCAGGTTCCGGCACGTCCCTCCGCCTGGGGGGCGGCGCCGGTCAGGGTGATTCTATGGGATGACGAGGATAGAATCAGCCCGCAGTCTTTCCGAGGGAGGGAACCATGCTCGCAAGCGAGAGTCTCATCCATGCCTTCAACGAGCAGATTGGGCATGAAATGGGCGCATCCATGCAGTACATCGCCATCGCATCGTACTTTGACTCCGAAACTCTGCCGGAGCTGGCGCAGTTCTTCTATCGCCAGTCGGAGGAAGAGCGCACCCACGCGATGCGTTTCGTGAAGTTCGTCAACGACGTCGGGGGCCGCGTGCGCCTCCCCGCCATCCCGGCGCCGCAGAGCGACTTCGCCTCGGCGGACGAGGCGGTGGCCAAGGCCCTCTCCTGGGAGGAAGAGGTGACGCAGCAGGTCTATGGCCTGGTCGAGCTGGCCCGGGCCGACAAGAACTACATCGGCATCAAGTTCCTCGACTGGTTCGTGCAGGAGCAGCTCGAAGAGGTCTCTTCGATATCCGACCTCCTCGCCGTCGTCCGCCGCGCCGGAGCGCAGAACCTCCTCTACGTCGAGGAGTACCTGGTGCGCCGCGGACGCGCGCCGGGAGTCAGCGCGGCGGCCGAAGCCGAGGACGGGGAGTGAGCCGCCGGTAGAGGAGCGCCCCCATGGACGTCGCCGCCTACCTTGAGCGCATCCGGTATCGAGATCTGCCGGCCCTTGATGCCGAGACGCTGCGGCAGTTGCACGAAGCGCACCTGCTGGCAGTGCCGTTCGAAAACCTGAGCATCCACTGGGGAGAGCCGATCGAGCTGGCCGATGAGGCTCTTTTCGACAAGGTGGTGGTGCGCCGGCGGGGCGGTTTCTGCTACGAGCTGAACGGGCTCTTTGCCGCCCTGCTGCGCTCCCTGGGGTTCGAGGTCGTGATGCTGTCGGCTGGTGTCATGCGCGCGAGCGGTGACTTCAGCCCGGACTTCGACCACATGGCGCTGCTGGTGAATCACCAGGAGCGCTGGCTGGTCGACGTCGGCTTCGGCGATCTGTTCCGCCAGCCGTTGCGGTTGGATGAACGGGGACCGCAGATCCAGGATGGGAGCACCTACCGGATCGATCCCGACGAAGAGGGGCGCATGACCCTGCTGCGCAGCGACGGCGACGGTCCCTGGAACGGGCAATACCGCTTCAGCTTGGAGCCGCATGTCTATGCCGACTTCGCCGAACGGTGCATCTATCAGGAGACCTCGCCGGAGTCACACTTCAAGCAGCGCCGTATCTGCTCGCTGGCGACGCCGGACGGGCGCGTGTCGTTGAGCGAGATGAAGCTGATCACGACCCGGAACGGAGAACGGCTCGAAAGAGAGCTCACCGACGAGGCGGAGTACGCCGAGTTGCTCAAGGAGCTTTTCGGGATTGTCATCCCCTCCAATCAATCCTCGAACCGCGCCTCGAACACCCCTCCCAAGGCTGGGGCGACGTAGAACGTGTGCGGTGCCGTCGGGTGCGCGGTGAGGAATTGGAAATCGCCGCTGCTTCGTCCTACACGGGTCAGGCTGGCGCTGACCGCGGTCCACGTGACGCCGCCGTCGATGCTGCGCCAGATGCCGCGGCCCACTCGGACGGCGTAGAGTGTGGTCGGCACCTGTGGGTCAACGACCACCTTGGTCATGTCGGCCGGGACCGGACCGATACTGCGTCAAGACCGGAACGGAGGTGCTCATGGAAAAGTGTAAAAAGCCTTTCCGCCAAAGAGTCGTCCACATTCCAGAGGGAGGCAACGACCGCCGGAACGCCATCTGACAGGAAGGGCCTTGCCAGGCTCAACGGGCCTTCGCTCGCGGAAAGCCGGCCGGCACCCGTCGAGCATCCCGAAAGCACGACGAGACGCGTCCGCGGCAGCGGACGGCCGAACAGCTCTCCCATCCGCAGACCGTTCGCCGCACCGCCGCCGGCCAGGACCAGTTGGGACTTCTGCGGCGACACCGGATCGATCAGAGCGTGCCCCGCGAAATGGATGATGTCGTGCTCGGGCAACGCGGCCAGAAAGGCCTCCCGGGTGGCGGACGGACCGGCCAGCTCGGTGATTCGGCCGGCGCCATAGATCCGCCGGACCGCAGCCATTTCCCTTTCCACTCCGGGCAGGACCGCCAGCCCAGGGCTCGCCGGATCCCCGACGATGAGAACTTTCACTTCCGGTGCGCGCCAGAGCAGACCATCGCGATGCAGGGACGAGATGAAGACGGTGGCGCTCGGAGCCACAGAGAAGGCATGGTCCTCGATGAGATAGCGGCCTGTCTCTGGGGAGCGCAAGAGCGCAAAAGGGAGCTTGCTGAGACATTGATCGGGCACGATGACCAGGCGCGCGCCGGCGGGGACCTCACGCATCAAGGGGCTCATGAGCTCGCGATAGAGACGGGTGGATAGATCACTGTCCCGGGGGCGGCCGGCGCTCTCTCCGCGCAGATCTCTCACCATCTGCGTGAGGCTGCGGCTCCCCACCCGGAGAAGCGCCGCGTGCAGCGAGTCTCTCTGAATGACCCAGGCGAGCGTGTGTTCGGAGAGCACGGTATAGGCGACGACCACCGTGTTCGCCGGCAAAGCCTGGCGGATCGCTTCAGAGGCGAGCGGCTGCACGCCCCCCGGATTGGCGTTCTGTTGGAGCAGATCAAGCAGAGCGCGGGCCCTGGCTCGTTCCGTGTAGTCGAACGCATGGTCCGCCTTCTGGCGATGCACGAGCTCGAAGAAAGCCATCTCTGCGAACACAGGCTGGACGTCGTCAAAGAAGGCGGTGCGCAAGGGCTCATCCGGCAGCATCGCGCGCTGGCGCTCGCGTTCGGTGATCGCGGCTTTGTAGTGAGCCTCGGCTTCTACGTCATCACCCAGGGCGAGATAGGTCTGCGCGGTTTTCTGATAAAGCTGTGACAGGAAGAGGTGGTAGTGCGTATCCTCATAGATCGCGAGCGCGTCTTTGAGAAGCCCGACGGCCTTGCCCGGATCCCGGCGAGCCGCCATCTGACCTTCGATGGCAAGAATGTCGCCGCGGAGGTTGCGGCGGATGTCTTGGCTCGGAATCAGGTCCAGAGAGACCTTCGCCTGGCGGAGGTCGGTCTCGGCCGCGCCCTCTTGGCCAAGCCGCAGGTGGACCTCGGCGCGGAGCCGCAAACCTTCGGCCAAGGTGGCCGCATCCCCGAGCTGCTCGGCAATCCTCAAACCTTCATTGAGGAAATAGAGGGCAATCCTGGGTTGTCCCTGGCAGAACGCATCACCCGCTGTCTCTCCGAGCAGGAGATAAGGCCGCACCGGAAGCTGCCGTGCCAGCCGCAAGGCCCGGCATCGTGTCCTCCACGCTTCTGGCGGGTTGCCCATGAATTGCTGGGTCGTCGCCAGCAAGGTGAGAATATCCACCAGGTGAGAAACCTCATGGGTTTGTTGGTACAAAGCCGCTGCGGAGGAGAAAGTCTCCACTGCGCGGGAGTAGTCCGCCAGCGTGGCCTGGATCATTCCTCGTACCCGCAACGCCCTGGCTCGGAGCGTGAGATCCAAGGGATCTGTCCCGTTATCGAGCTCCTGCAGGATGGCGAGGGCGCTGTCATACTGCGACTGCCGAAATTCGCAGATCGCCCGCTGCAGGGCAGCCCACGCAGAGAATGGGCTCCTACCTTGGATGAGGTGACGCTCCGCGGTCAAGAGCAGGCGGAGCGAACGTTCGACATCAAGCCCGGCCTGTAGCGCTTGGCGATAGGCGAGGTGCCCGGCCGCCAGGGTGTCGAGCCGATCTGCCCGGAGCTCCCGTCCTGCCTTGTCAATGGCTGCCACGGAGTCAGTGAGCATTTGGTCGCCGCTCCAGGCGCTGAGAGCGGTCCCGATCCGGCGGGCAATATCGAGTGAACGGTGGGCGGCGTCAGGTCGATTCTGCAGGAAGGCCTCACCCCAGGAACCCAGCAAGTCCTGTTCGGCGTACTCCCGTGCTGTCTGGGGATCGCGCCGCACCAACTCCGCCATCTCGCCATACTTGCCGGCCAGGGCAGCGGCGTCGAGTCGGGAACGTGTCTCCTCCCCGGTAGAAATGGAGATGGGCGCTCGAAGCCTTTGCAGATGGTCCAATGCCTCCTGGCCCCATCCCGATTCCGGGTCACGTGCTCGATAATCTTTCCAGGCAGCCTGCGCTTCCCAATCGACGGCGAGCCCTTCCAAGGCCAGAGCCCGGTTGAAGCGAGCTTCGAGAAGCAATCCATCGGCCTGTATCGCCCGCTCGGCGGAGGCCAGAGCAAGGAAGAAATAGTAAGGATCCCTGGTCCTGGCGGCCAATGCGAGGTAAAGCGCGGAAAGATCATTCGTCTGGCGCGCATCCACAGGCGTTTCCTGAGCCGTGGCCTCAACGATAGCTGCCGCTGCCGGCAGCCGATCAGTGAATATCGCGAGCAAAGCTCGGTCGGTCGCATCGCCTCCGGCCCTCTCATCGTCGCCGCGGGACACCGATATGGGCTGCCGGATGTCCGGGAGGAGCAGCGAGAATTGCTCAGAGCTTTTTAGATTTGCGGCGGGGCTGAAAGGAGCGTAGTCGTCTCCTATCAGGCGGCCCGGAAGCAGTCGCGACGGGCCGGCCACCGCGATCAACTCGGCACGAATCCGGGAAATCTGCGGCTCTCTCCTCTGGTGCCGGAGATAGAGGAAGCTCAGCAAGACGACCGCAGCCAGTCCAAACCCAGCTCCGACGACCCATCTCGGGCAGGATCCATTTTCGCCAGGCCGTCTCGTCAAGGGAATCCCACCTCGATGCGGATCAGGCTGACCAGGGCATTGGCCACCTGCGGGTCGGTGTTCGGATCGATGACATATTGCAGGTCGGCCTGAGCGTTGAGCCAGGAGGTGATCGAAGCGCGGTAGGCCAGCTCGAGCGTCACTTCGGACCGGTCGACGCGTTGCCCCGCTTGCCGCTGCTGGTCGATGAACGGGCTGCCGTTCTGGGCCGCGGCCACGCCGAATCCGATTTCGTCGTCTTTACGGCCGAGGATCAGGCCGGTGATGTCCACGCCGCCGCCGGTGTACAGGCAGAAACGATTGACGTGAGAGTCGCCGAGGCCGACTTGGCCGAAGACCCGGATCTCGCGTCCGCGGCTGTCCTTGTGCACGATCGCATCACCGATCACATAGGCGCCGGTGCTGCCGTGGTGCGGGAGAGGCGTGCCGTCTTCCCGCGTGCGGACGAGGTCGTCGAAACGCGCTGTGTAGTGCCATACGCCGACCGCCAGCTTGGCCTCATACGGTGGCAATTGCGCCTCTCGGCCGAGGAGAAACCGGTGCGGCATCCGCGGCGACGAATCCGCCGGGGCTGGACGGTCGAGAAGAGCCGCCTCGGCGATCAGAAACAGTCCGTCTCCCTTCGCGAAGACGTCCCGTCCGTCCGGGCGGTTGACCGGAACGCCGTCCATCACGGCGCCGCGGAGCACGACACCCTCGCGGGGCTTGACCTCGAAGCGGGCACCGGCCGCCGTCTGCGGAAAGACGGACGGGCCGCCTCTGCCGCTCTGCGAGAGCTCGGGGCCGATGCCGAAAGACGAATTGAGAAAGAGATCCGCGGCATGGAGGTGGTAAAACTCGCTGTTCACATCGTAGATCCCGGCCAGCGCCGAAAACCTGTTGCCAAAAAAGTTCTGCTGAATCCACGCCTCTTCGAGCGTCCATTGCGGAGCGGCTTCGATGCTGCTCACGCCCTGGGCGTCACCGGCAAAGCGGCTGGGGCGGCCTCCCTGGATCGAGAGGCCGTCGAAGAAAATCGTCGCGCCGCGCCAACTCACGAGGCGCTCCATGTCGAGGGTGAGCAGAAGGTTCAGATTGCTGAGGGACGTCGTGCCGCGGCGGGCACCTCCGGATAGGTCTGAGAAGCTTTCGAAGTCGTAGACGAGGGAAGGCTGGATGCCCTGCTCCTGGCCTTGCACGCAGGCGGCTCCGGAGAGCAACGCAGCGACTCCCAGCACGGCAGCGGCAATCAGGTGTCTCAAGAGCGTGATATCGGCCCGGAGTGCGCGAAGGTTGGCTGGCATGTCTCATGTCCGCGGCGTCATCATGTCTGGCACAGGCTCCGCGTGCCCCATCATAGAGGGAAAAGCGCTTCGGCCTTCAACCTTCAGCCGGTCTTCAGAAAGCCCCCGCGAACCCTGCTAAACTCCCCGTCCTCTGCAATCCTGGCGTCGAAAGGAGAGAACGGATGAGAAAGCTTCTGTGCGTTGCTGGAATGCTGTCGTTGATGGCTCTGCCGGTCGCTGCGGCTTCGGGCCCCGGGCAGGCGCCGGCCCGGATCGTGCTCAAGGCGGCTCGGGTCTTTACGTCGACTTCGGAGAAGCCCTTGAGCCCGGGCATGGTCGTCGTCGAAGGAGATCACATCACGCAGGTCGGTCAGAATCTGGCGGTGCCGGCGGGGGCGCAGATGATCGACCTTGGAGACGCGACTCTTTTACCGGGCTTCATCGACTCCCACGTGCACATGTCGATGGAATTCGGGGACGACTACTACCGTGACTTCTACGCCAACAGCTTCCGGTTTCCCGCCGAGACGGCGCTCTATGCCGCCAAGTATGCCAGGCTGACCCTCGACGCCGGCTTCACCACCGTGCGCGACCTGGGCTCGGGAGATTTCGTCTCGCTCGGCCTGCGCAATGCGATCAACACCGGCATCGCCGTCGGACCGCGCATGCTGATCGCCAACCACGGCATCGGCTCGACGGCCGGCCATGCGGATGCGGCGCCGTATCCGCCCGACCGCGTCCATCCCGCGGGGACGATCGAGGGGGTCTGCAACGGCCCGGCGCAGTGCCGCGAGGCGGTGCGCTACCAGATCAAATATGGCGCCGACGTGATCAAGTTCATGCCCTCCGGCGGCGTGCTCTCGCCCGCCGATCCGGTCGACGTCCCCGAGCTGACGCAGGAAGAGATCAACGCCGTCGTCACCGAGGCGCACGCCTGGAAACGCAAGGTCGCCGCGCACTGCCACGGCGACGAGGCCGCCAAGATGGCGATCGCGGCGGGCGTCGACTCGATCGAGCATGGCACCTTTCTCAAGGACGACACGCTGAAGCAGATGAAGGACAAGGGGATCTACCTGGTGCCGACCCTCTTTGCCGGCGACTGGGTGGGGGAGAGGGCCGACAAGTTCCCGCCGGCCATCGCGGCCAAGGCGCGGGCGGCTTCGGCGGGGGTGCAGTCGATGTTCCAGCGCGCCGTGAAGATCGGCGTCAAGATCGCTTTCGGCACCGACTCGGCGGTCGAGCCGCACGGCCTCAACGCGCGGGAGTTCGCTATCATGGTGAGGAACGGCATGACCCCGGCGCAGGCGTTGATCGCGGCCACCGCGAGCAGCGCCGACCTGCTGGGTCTCGCGGACCGCATCGGCACGCTGGAGCCCGGCAAGCTCGCCGACCTCGTCGCCGTCCCCGGAGATCCGCTGCAAGACATCCGGCAGACCGAGAAGGTGAGCTTCGTGATGCAAGGGGGGAGGGTGGTCAAGAGCCAGGCGGAGGCGCACTGAGGGTCAACCGGCCGCTGCTGATGACCACCGCCTCGGCCATCCTTTTCGGAGTGATGGCCCTGGCGGCGAAGATGGCGGCGGCGCGCCTGCCGGCGACCGAGATCGCGTTCATGCGGTTCGCGGTGATGCTGGTGCCGCTCGTCGCCGTGCCGGGCCTCGCCCGCCGGGCTCTCGACTTCGAGCGCGCCGACCTGCTCGTCTACCGCGGCGTGTTCGGCGGCACGGCGGTGCTGCTCTACTTCCTGGCGATCGCGCACATCCCGGTGGGCATCGCGACGCTGCTCAACTACACCTCGCCGGTCTCCAGCATCGCTTTTGCCGCTCTGTTCCTCGGCGAGCGGGTGGAGCGCCGGCTGCTTCTTCCGCTGCTGGCTGCTCTGGTCGGGATGGTGCTCGCCGCCGGCGGCGGCCACACCTCCGGACCGCTGTTGCAGCTCGGCCGCTGGGAGCTGGTGGGGATCTCCTCCTCGGTTCTCTCCGGAGCGGCGTTCGCGGCGATCCGCGCCGCGCGGCGGACGGAGGGGTCATGGTCGATCTACGGCAGCTTCTCGATCTGCGGGCTGCTCGCGACGGCTCCCTTCGCCTGGCGGAGCTTCGAGCGCCCGACGCCGCGCGAGTGGCTCCTTCTGGTGGCCGTGGGAGTGTGCTCGCTGCTCGCGCAACTGTTGATGACCTGGGCGTTCCGCTGGGTGACCAACCTGCAGGCGGGGGTCATCTCGGAGCTCACCGTCGTGGTGTCGATCCTTTTGGGCGCCGTGGTCCTGGGCGACCGGCTGACGCTGGTGCAGAGCGTCGGGAGCGTGCTGACGCTGACGGGTGTGGTCGGCGCCGTCTGGCTCCAGGCGGGCCAGACTTGACCCGCGGAGGCAGATGTCGGAAAGTGCGCCGTATCCAATGTGCAGCCTGATAGGCTGCGTGCTCAGGAGGACTGCTGATGAATGAGCTTGTACAGCGTTTGACCCAGGATCAAGAGATCGAAGCGAGTCTGCGGCCGGAAGCGACCGTGCCGGCCTTCAAGGCGGCGATCGACCGCGGTTATGTGCACGCGAAGTTCCCTAACACCCGGGGTGGCACCGAGCTGCTCATTCCGCTCGACCGCGAGCGGAGCGATGTGAGCGGCGCCGATTTCGAGAAGGGGACCGGCCAGGTCAAGATCGTCGGCCAACTGGTGCTGGACTACACGAAAGTCCGCTTCCACGGCACCATCGACCTCAGCACGCTCAAAGGCATCGGCCGCCTCGAGCCGCTGGGTGACGTGGAGCCGGGGTCCGCGTCGACCGCATAAGGGCGCGAAGAAGCTCGGCCTCGGTGACGCGGAAGCCCCGTTCGGCTTCGGAGAGCTTCCGAAAGCTTTCCCGGACGTCGTCGACAGCTCATCCCTGGCTGCGCTCCTTGACCACCTCGCTGTGGAGGGTGAATAAACTGCGGTTGATCCGCGCGAAGAGGTCGTCCACCTCGTCTGGCGAAGGAACCCGTAGCTCTTCCTCCTGATCAAGAAGGGCGATCATTCTGAAGAACTCGAAGTGGCCGACACTGAGGACGAGGAGGATCTTCTCCAAGGAGTCGAGCTTGGGCAGCTCCTTGCCGTTCTCATACTTGGAGAGCTGGCTCTTGCCGATGCCCGCCAAGCGGGCGATTTTCGTCTGGGACACTCCGCGCCGCTCCCGGATTCGCGCGAGAGCCAACCCGAGGTTGGCGAACATGCCGGGGATGTCTGTCGTCTCTCTCTTCATGAAGAGAGACGATACGGGTCGGTTGAGAAAGGGTAAATCCCGGAAGAGCGCAACCGCCGGTAGCGCCCTCCCGGGATTCATTACCGTTGTCATGGACATTATTGCTTGCGAGGTGACCTTAGAGCAGAGTTCCGGAATCAAGTGTACTTCGTCCAGCGACAGGCCGAAGCCGGAGACCCGCCGGAGTCTTCCAGTGCCGGCGGAAGAAGTCGCGCACGTCGGCGATGACCGCCTGGCGGGACGAGAGGGCATCCTGGAACATGGCCCAGACGGAGAGGAGATCGTTCCGCAGGCCGAGCTTTGTCAGCTCGGGTGTGAGATGCCGGGCGATGTTCAATGCCGATTTCCAGTGATTCGCCGCAAGCCGCAACTCGATCCGGTCCAGGTGAACGAGGAGCATCTGCTGGTTCATATGCTCCTCGGAGAACCGCAGGGCCAGGTAAGAGAGAACCTCCTCAGCGTCCCGGAAACGCTTACGCTCCCGCATGATCTTGCCGTCGAGCCAGAGGAACATGAGCTCGTGCCTGCGGTCGGCGACCTTGCGGATGATTTCCTCCTGGCGCAGGAGGTACTCCGCCGCTTCTTCGGCCCGGTGGAGCTCGATGAGGCAATGCGCCCGATTGAAAACGCCGCAGATGTAGGCGTAGGAGTCGGCTGGGTTGAGGAGGAAGAGTCCTTCCTCGACACGAAGGAAGCCTTCCGCCGGATCGTACTCGGCAAGGATCATCGCCTCCTGGAGGAGCGCCTTGGCCCGGCTGTGGTCGTCCCCCATAAGCTGGTAGACCTCGCCCGACTCGCGGGCGGCTTTGCTCGCCGCCTCAAACTCGCCAAGGTCGTAGAGAAGCGCGGCCTCAACCCGCAGGTACCGGGCCTCCTCCACCGGATCGGTGCTCGCGTGCCGCAGGTTGTTTGCTTCCTCCAGGGTGGCGAGTGCTCCGGTGAAGTCTTCGTATCCCCGGTGGATGTTGGCAAGAGTCGAGAGCTGGCGGAGGCGGAGATCAGCCAATAGCCGGGCGCCGTAGACCCGCTCGCGCAGATGCTCGTGCATGGAGATCGAGAAGAGGACCAGCTCCTTGGCTTTGCCGCTCTTGCGCTTGGCGAGATAGGCATCGGCCCTCTCAAGGAAGTAGAGAGCGAGCCCATACTTCTTGTAGCACCCATACTTCCTCACCGCGGCGAGGCGCTCCTTCTCCGGAAGGCCGGCCAAGCGGGCGAAGCTGACTTTGGCCTGCTTCAGCTCCTCCCGGATGAGGTCGGAGACCTTGAGGAACTCAGGCAGTGTCTCGAAGAAGAGCGTTGCCTCAGCGACCTCCTCGGCAAAGAACGTGTCGAGGCCAAGCTCGTGCATGACCGTGACCGCCCGCTTCCGGCAGCTCTCGCAGGCGGAGATCAAGTGCCTCACCACCCGGGTGCTCAAGGCCAATTTGGCACGGAGCGAGAAGAAGGTTCGCAGGTCGTCATCAGAGAGGTGGTCCATAGAGCCCTCCGGCAATCATTGAGGCGTCATTTGACCCATTCTCTACAGAAAAGAGGTGCCCGTAAAGGGCACCTCGTGGCACGTAGCAGGAAAGTGGAAGCCCTAGCCCGCGGGATCGATGGTCGCCCGCTGACTGGGCGTATCACCGGGAACGCAGACCCCCCAGGGATCGAGCCCACAGCGGCCGTCCGTCGAGACGAGTGACGTGATGGCGTTCCAGAGAGCCGAGAAGAAGCCCCCGGCACGGTTTTGGTTGGTGCGAGAAGACGTAACAGCGGAGGCAGGAAGAGCCAGGAAGGTGAGGAGGATCGCCAGAGCGATCGCGGGACGGAATCGAGACATGGCGCGGTTCCCTTTCTTGGGGGCGGGTCGAAACGGGCCGGGGTGGCCCGTTTCGGTTGGTATCCCCCAACAGAAGATGTGCCATCTAAAGGGTAACCGCTTCCAGCAGCAGCTTAGCCCGGGAAGCACCGGCCGTCTGGATCAAGGCTGCACCGGCCGTCAGCAGAGATGGTAGCCCGGCCGTCGGCTGCGGTTCCCTGCGGGCACCCCCAAGGATCAGCCCCACAGCGGCCGTCCGTCGAGACGAGTGATGTATCGGCTGCGCTTCCCGACGGGCATCCCCAGGGATCGAGCGAGCAGCGGCCATCCGTCGAGACGAGCGACGTGATGGCGTTCCAGAGAGCCGAGAAGAAGCCTCCGGTGCTGGTGTGGTTTGTGCGGGAAGAAGTAACAGCGGAGGCGGGAAGAGCAAGGAGGATGAGGAGGATCGCCAGAGCGATCGCGGGACGGAATCGAGACATGGCGCGGTTCCCTTTCTTGGGGGCGGATCGAAACGGGCCGGCGTGGCCCGTTTCGGTTGGTAGCCCCCAACAGATGATGTACCTTCTACGCCGCAAGTTCTCGCCGGCCGGGCCTGGTCAGATCCGTTCGTGCCTGGAAAAGGTCCATCCGTGCCGAGGACGCATTCGATCTGCCCCGCTGCGAGCTCACTCTGCCCTGGGGTGGATCCAACTTGCCCTGGGGCAGATTCAACTTGCCCTGGGGTGAATCGAACTTACCCTGGGGCGGATTGAACTTGCCCTGGGGCGGATTGAACTTGCCCTGGGGCGGATTGAACTTTCCCTGGGGCAGATTGAACTTGCCCTGGGGCGGATTCAACTTGCCCTGGGGGACGAGTTGCCCTTTTACCACCTGCGCCTAACTGCCTCGTTGCCGCCCCCTCGGGGGTGTCCGCGGGAGCTTCGCACGGTGGGCGACCATCTGAAGAAGGTGAGACTCCTCCGGGGGCTCGTCCGAAAGGAGCTCTCGGTCTTCATGCCGGAGCCGCCTGCTTGAGCGCCTTCCCCAGAAGCGATCTGAACACCTCCTCGTACGCCAGGAGGACCGACGCGCCATCGCCTTCCTGGAGCGTCCTCGAACACTCTCCGCACCGCCGGAGAAGGTGACGCACCACGTTCCTGTTCTCCTGCTTGCTCGTCGTTCCCTCAAGAAATCTGCGCAAGACGGTTGCCCTCGGGTGGTCCATAGCCCCTCCTCATCGAGTTGCCCGGATGATGCCAAAGCTTCAAACTCCGCAAGGGGGGATTTTTTCGGCTTTCGGGCATTCCGGCGCCCTTGATCCGTGAGGCTAGGGATGTCTTCGACCGCGACGCGTCGCTGTCCGAGGCCATCCAGCGATCAGCAATCGAGCATATGAGCCGGTGCCGGGATTGTTGGGCGCTGGCGGTCCCGGTGATGGCGTCATTGCCGCCCGGATGGGCAGACCAAAGGCGGACCGATTTGGAGATCCTCGGGATGCACTCGTTTCGCTTTTCGAAGCGCAAGTGGAGAGTGCCGAGAATAACCTTCACGCTCGGACATGAGCGCGGGAACTCGTGCGTCTTTCGCCGACGGAGCAATTGACGCGAGTCGGAGAGGTGGATTCCGTCGTCTCCCTGGGTGTCTTTGAGGCGCTTCTGGCACAGGCCCGCGCGTTGGCTCCCCGTGACCACTGGCTCGCGGAACAGATAGGCACGACGGCACTGCAAATCGTGGACCGGCTGCCGGACGCTGATTTCCCGCAGGAGGTCAAGGGAGAGCTACGAGCTGCCGCGCTGGTCCAGATAGCCAGTTCTCAGAGGTTCCAATGCAATTGGGCCAAGACGAAAGAGTCGTTGGTGGATGCAAGGCGGGAACACTCAGATAGCAGGTCGAGAACGTTCGCCGAGATCGTGTCTCTCGAAGGCGTCCTTGAATATGATCTCGGCAACCTTCGTTCAGCTCAAGAGCGCATGGATACCGCTCTGGGAATTTACACGAACCTGCACGATGAGCGAGGCGTCGTCTTCGCCCACCTGCAATTATCTGACCTCTATGTATTCGAGCCGGAAAAGAAAGTCTTCCATGCCAAGCTGGCTCTCGCAACCAATAGAGGATACGGTCAAATTCCTGGAGAACAATCCACGAGCGCACGCCCAGTTGAAGACAGTGTGGGACAATCTTATCGTTGCGACGGAAAAGCAGATTGTAACCGATCTTCATATCGATAGGCTTAACGAGTATTTGGTCTTGCATTGGGGAAAGGCGGCGGATGCCGGCGTATCGTTTCACATAGGTACGGCTTCAGGCTCTGCACCCAGCGCCGGGCTCGCGCGAGAACCGCGGCACGGCCGGGGCTCCGCGCCCGCCAGGCATCGACCGACTGGCGCAGGGCATTGATGACCGGCATCGGGTCGTACCTCTGGCGCTCCGCCGCGAGCCCGAAGGCGTCGGCCATCGCGAGCTCCTGCTGGTCGACCTTCTGCTTCTTCGGCTTGGGGATCGGCGACACATACTGCGCCGGCCGCCGCCGCTCGACGATCCGGTTCGTCGGCTGGCCGCTCTCGTCGAGCTCCCAGTGCCGGGCCGGGTAGGCGTAAGGCGCGTTGAGGATGGGATGGTCAAAGAACGATGGCGGCATTCAGCAGAGGATATATCACGGGGCGAGGGTCGGGCAGTCGGCGCCTGCCACCTGGACGAGGGGCTGCCTCACTTGAACGGGCGTCCGCCTGACTTGAACGAGCGTCCGTCTGACTTGATAGGGCGTCCGCTTGACTTGGTCGACCGTCCGGCTGACTTGAACGGGCGTCCCTCTGTTTTGATCGACCGTCCGCTTGGCTTGATCGGGCGTCCATTTCACTTGATCGAGCGTCCCTCTGCCTTGATCGGGCGTCCGCCTGATTTGATCGACCGTCCGCCTGACTTGAACGGGCGTCCGCCTGATTTGTACGACCGTCCGCTTGACTTGATCGGGAGTCCGCCTCACTTGATCGAGCGTCCCTCTGACTCGAACGAGCGTCCCTCTGCCTTGATCGACCGTCCGGCTGACTTGAACGGGCGTCCGGCTGACTTGAACGACCGTCCGCCTGATTTGTACGACCGTCCGCTTGGCTTGATCGGGCGTCCGCCTCACTTGATCGAGCGTCCCTCTGACTCGAACGGGAAACCCACCGCCGCTTGACCTTCAGCGTCCGCCGCCCGCCGCCCAGGCTCGTCTTCGGGCTCATCTCGACGTAGGGGGCGACGCCGGGTACGGTGCAGCGGGGGAGGTCTTCGCCGAGGGTCTGCTCGATCTCTTTGATTCCTGGCTTGTCGAGCCAGGTGGCCATTCAGGCTACACCGTGCAGACGCAGCCGCACTCCAGAGGGATCGTCACCGGCGACACCAGCCGGTGTGCGCCGTCGCGGCGCACGTGGAGCACGACCAAGGTGTAGGGATCGAACACCACGACATCCTTGACACCCTGGGAGAGATAGAAGCGAGGTCCGATCTCGAGGTCCTTGGCTTCGTAGCCCTTGCTGATGACTTCGATCACGGCCTCGGGAATCAGGGTGATGGCTTCCTCTTCCTCGTCCGGCTCGCGGCAGAAGATGGCGATGTCGGGCCGTTTGAGGGAGCCGTCCGGGAAGGCGACGTAGACGTCGGCCACGTGAAGGCACGCGCACGGAGTCGCTCCCTGCGGCGCGGCGGCAACCTGGATCGTCTCGCGGATTCGATCGACGGCCTTCTGGTGCTTCCAGACGGGATGGGGCTCCCAGATCGGCAGCCCCCCGACCCTCTCGAGTCGAATGCCCAACTCCTCGGCGCGAATGAATTTTGGATCCATGGGGCTCCTTTGCAGGAGGGATGGGTGATCCCTACCGGCGCTTGACCTTCAGCGTCCGCCGGCCGCCGCCCAGGCTTGATTTCGGGGTCATCTCGACGTAGGGCGCGACGCCGGGGACGGTGCAGCGGGGGAGGTCTTCGCCGAGGGTCTGCTCGATCTCCTTGATTCTTGGCTTGTCGAGCCAGGTGGCGATGGAGGAGACGATTCCGTGGGCGGTGCCGCGGGCGGTGCGGCCGGCGCGGTGGATGTAGTCTTCGACGTTTTCGGGCATGTCGAAGTTGATGATGTGGCGCACGCGCGGGACGTCGATGCCGCGGGCGGCGATGTCGGTCGCCACCAGGATGCGGTGCTCGCCTTCGCGGAAGCCCTGGAGGGCCTGGGTGCGCTGACCCTGGGAGAGGTCGGAGTGGATGCGCTCGACCGGGTGGCCTTCGCGCTCCAGCATCTGGGAAAGCCACTCGGCGTCCGTTTTGCGGCGGATGAAAACGAGCGTGCTCCCCAGCTCCTGGTGGAGGAGGGCGAGAAGGCAGGACTTCTTGTCCGTCTCTTCGACCAGGTAGAGGCGGTGGCTGATGCCGGAGGCGGCGCCGCCGTCGGGGAGGATGTCGATGCGCACCGGGTCGACCATGAACTGCTGCGCGAGGCGTTCGATGGGCGGCGGCATGGTGGCCGAGAACATCATCGTCTGGCGCTCGCGCGGCAGCTCGCGGAGGATGGTCTGCACCTGCGGCAGGAAGCCCATGTCGAGCATGTGGTCCGCTTCGTCGAGCACCAGGTAGTGGACGCGGTCGAGGCGCAGGGTGCGGCGCTCCATGTGGTCGATCAGGCGGCCCGGGGTGGCCACCACGACGTCGTGCGGACGGGAGAGGCCGCGGATCTGCGGTCCCATCTTGACGCCGCCGATCAGGCAGACCGTGGTGAGGTGCTGGCCGCCGCCGAAGAGCTCGAGGAAGGCTTCGGTCTGCAGGGCGATCTCGCGGGTGGGGGAGAGGATGAGGGCCTGGATGCCGCTGCCGTGGCGCAGGCGCTCGGTCAGCGGGAGACAGAATGCCGCCGTCTTGCCGGAGCCGGTCTCGGCGAGGCCGACCAGATCGCGGCCGCTCAGGGCGACCGGAATGACTTTGGCCTGGATCGGGGTGGGATGCTCGAAGCCGACTTCGGTGATGCTATGAAGGATCGGTGCGCTGAGCCCGAGAGAGGTAAATTGTTGATTCGTGGTTTCTACAGGATGTTGTGGGATCGCGACCGTCGTTTGCATACACTGTTGCTTATAGCCTATCCAATGCGCTGAGACAAGCGAGGCGCTGTGCTATTGTTTCATCACTGAAGAGCTTTTCTGGCCAATTTCTGGTCAACATGACGCCGATGCCCAAGCCCCAGGACCTGCTGATCTTCAATGGCATTCGCGCGGAGAGCGGCGACTATCTGTTGCCGCCGATGAGCGCCGAGGAGCTGTCCCATCTGGCGCTGGGGGAGCGGATCAGCCCGGAGCATCTTCAGGAGCTGCGCTTCAAGGAGCGCCTCGCCCGCACGGCCAATTTCGCTCTGCAGGAAGGGCTGGATGCCAAGGATCTGGCGCAGACCGGCTGGGGGGTGATCTTCGCGTTCGATGCCCAGCCCGCGGTGCGTGAGGCTCTGGAGCCTCTCCTGGCGCTGCGGCGGGGGCAGGCGGGGGATCTGTTTCACGAATACTCCGGCCCGGACGGCTACCGCACCGGCGAATCCAAGAACGCCTTCCTGGCGCGTCACGGCGCCAGTCCGGGGCCGGCCGAACCCCGTCAAGTGCCCTACTATCTGCTGATCGTCGGCGATCCGGAGACGATCTCCTTCCGTTTCCAGTATGAGCTCGACGTACAGCGTGCGGTCGGCCGGCTGTGTTTCGACACGCCGGAAGAGTACGCGGCCTATGCGCGGAGCGTGGTGGCGGCGGAGTCCGGCGCGGTGAAGCTGGAGCGCCGCGCGGCGTTCTTCGCGACGCAGAACCCCAACGATTCCGCGACCGACCTGGCGGCTCGCCTGCTGGCCGCTCCGCTCGCCGCGCAGATGGCGGGCGGCCAGCCGGACTGGACGGTCGATAAGATCGTCGCGGCGGAGGCCACCAAGCAGCGGCTTCTCGCGGTGCTGACCGGCGAACGCCCGCCGGCGTTCCTGTTCACCGCCAGCCATGGCATGGGGTTCGACAACGGCTCGCCGCTCCAGGTTGCGCACCAGGGCGCTCTCCTGTGCCAGGACTGGCCGGGGCCGCGGCAGTGGCGGCAGGCGGTCCCGCAGACGTTTTACCTGGCTGGCGACGACGTGCCCGGCGACGCCAAGGTGCACGGGATGATCGCGTTCCACTTCGCCTGCTATGGCGCCGGCACGCCGCGGCTCGACGATTATTCGCAAGGGGCGGGCGGCGAGCGGCCGGCGATCGCGCCGCGTTCTTTCGTCGCCGCTCTGCCGCGCCGGCTGCTCGGACATCCGCGGGGCGGCGCGCTGGCGGTTGTCGGCCACGTCGAGCGCGCCTGGGGCAGCTCGTTCCTGTGGGACCGGACCGGTCCGCAGCTCGGTGCGTTCGAAAGCTGTTTCAAGCGGCTCGCCGAGGGCCATCCGATCGGCTCGGCGCTCGAATTCTTCAATCAACGCTATGCCGAGCTGGCCACCATGCTGACCGGCGAGCTGGAGGACATCCGCTTCGGCAAAGTGGCGGACCCGCTGCTCCTCGGCGATCTGTGGACCGCGCAGAACGACGCGCGGGCCTACGCGCTGCTCGGCGATCCGGCGGTGCGGCTGCCGCTCGTTTGAGTGCCGCTCGTTTGAGTACAAGAATATGGACACCCCGACCGCTGAGCTGGAGATCGCGATCCACCGCTGGGACGCCGGCCGCCACACCGTCGAGCTGCGCTTCCGGCGGCCGGACAGCGACGCCGACATCTCGCCGGCGCGCGGCCTGACGCGCTTCGACACGGCGGCGCTGCTCGCTCTGGCGCTCGATCCGGACGCCTACGGCAAGGAGCTGAGCCGCCAGCTCTTCGCGGTGGCCGAGGTGCACGAGCAGCTCGAGCAGGCGCGGGCGGTGACCGAGGCGAAGGGTTGGCCGCTGCGCCTGCGCCTGTTCATCGGGCCGAGCGCTCCGGAGCTCCAGTCGCTGCTCTGGGAGACGCTGACCGATCCGCGCACCGGCCGCTGGCTGCTGACCCAGGAGACGCTCTTTTTCTCCCGCCACATGAGCAGCTACGACTGGCGGCCGGTGCAACGGCGCCCGCGCAGCGAGCTGCGTGCCCTGGTGGCGGTGGCGAGCCCGGAAGGTCTCGGCGGCACGCAGCCGGGGAGCTGGGCGCTGGCGCCGATCGACGCCGCGGGCGAGCTGAGCCGGGCGCGGAAAGGGCTCGGGGACATTCCGGTCGAAACCCTGGAGCCCGGCGTCCGGGTGACCCTGCCGGCCCTGGCGGCGGCCCTGCACGCCGAGAAGCACGACATCGTCTACCTCGTCTGCCACGGCGCCTTGCGCAACGGCGAGGCCTGGCTGTTCCTGGAAGATGAGGAGGGGAAGGTCGCCCGGGTCGACGGCGATGCGCTGGTCGCCCAGCTCGGCGACATGGAGCACCGGCCGCTCCTGGTGGTCCTCGCCTCGTGCGAGAGCATGGGCACCGGCAGCAGCGCGGACGACGGCGGAGCGCTCCTCTCGCTCGGGCCGCGGCTCGCCGAGGCCGGCGTCCCCGCCGTCCTCGCCATGCAGGGGAGCGTCAGCATGGCGACGCTGGAGGCGTTCCTCCCCGTCTTCTTCCACGAGCTGCAACAGGACGGGCAGATCGACCGCGCCGCCGCCATGGCCCGCGGCGCGGTGCGCGACCGGCCCGACCGCTTCATGCCGGTCCTTTTCCTGCGCCTGGGCAGCGGCCGCATCTGGTACGACCCCGGTTTCGGCCATGAGGGCGGTCTGGAGAAGTGGCCCGCGCTGCTCAACAACATCGCCCGCGGGCGGTGCACGCCCATCCTCGGCTCCGGGCTCCTCGAACCGATCATCGGCTCGTCCCGCGAGATCGCCCGCCGCTGGGCGGAGGGGCACCATTTCCCGATGGCGCCGCACGAGCGCGACGATCTGCCGCAGGTTTCGCAATACCTGGCCATCGTGCAGGAGGAGTCGTACCTGCGCGACACCCTGGTCCTCGAGCTGCAACGCGAGCTGCGGCGCCGGTTCGGCCGCGCGCTTCCGGAGAAAGCGGACGGGACCACCGACCAGCTCGTCAGCGACCTGCGCACGGTGGGCGAGGTCGAGCGGCGGACGAATCCGGCCGATCCGCACCGGGTGCTCGCCGCGCTGCCGTTCCCGCTCTACATCAGCACCAACCCGGATAGCTTCCTCGCCGATGCCCTGACCGCGGCGGGGCGCGCGCCGCAGGTCGAGCTCTGCCGCTGGCGCGACGACGTCGCCTGGCCGCCGTCGGTCTTCGCCGACCGCGCGACGGACTACCAGGCGACCCCGGAGAAGCCGCTGGTCTATCACCTCTTCGGCCGTTTCCAGGAGCCCGACTCGATCGTGCTCACCGAGGACAACTATTTTGATTACCTGATCCGCGCCAGCCGGCCGGGGCAGGACAGCCCGCATCCGCCGGCCGTCCTGCAGGCGCAGATCACCACGGCGCTGCTGTTTCTCGGCTTCCGCATGGAGGATTGGGACTTCCGGGTGTTCTTCCGCAGCCTGCGCGGGCGCGAAGGGAGCGCGCTCAGCCAGCGCCTGAGCCACGTCGCGGTGCAGATCGATCCGGAGGAGAACCGTCTGCTCGATCCGGACCGGGCGCGGAAATATCTGCAACAGTACGTCGGCAGCAAGGTCAGCATCTATTGGGGCAGCGTGCACGACTTCATGCGCGAGCTCCAGGAGCAGTGGCAGCGCCGCCAGGGTGAGCCATGACCGAGCCTCTCGATTCCAGTCCCAATCTCAATCCCTACGTCGGCCCACGCGCCTTCCTGCCCGGTGAGCCGCTGTTCGGCCGCGACCGCGAGGCCCGCGAGCTGCTCGCCCTCTGGCTCGCCGAGCGCATCGTGCTGCTGCACTCGCCGTCCGGCGCCGGCAAGACGTCGCTGATCCAGGCGCTCCTTCTGGCCGCGCTCAAGAGCGAGGAGATCGAGCCCTTGCCGGTCATCCGCGTCTCGGCGGAGGCGCCGCCCAAGGACTGCCCGGAGGTGCGGAGCGCCAACCGCTACGTGCTCGGCGCCCTCTTGTCGATGGACGGCGCGCGCCCCGCGGAGCGGCAGATCCCGCTCCCCGAGCTGGCCGCGCTGAGCCTGGACGCCTACCTGACGCGGCGCGCCGGCGAGGAGCGTTTCAAGGGGAAGCCGATGGCGCTGGTCTTCGACCAGTTCGAGGAGATCCTCCATCTCGACCCGACCGACGTCGGCGCCAAGGAGGAGTTTTTCGACCAGGTGGGGCTGGCGCTGCGCAACCGCGACCGCTGGGCGCTGTTTTCCATGCGCGAAGACTACGTCGGCGCGCTGGAGCCCTATCTGCGGCGCCTGCCGACGCGCCTGCGCACCACCTTCCGCCTCGATCTGCTGGGAGAAGCGGCGGCACGGCTCGCCATCGTCGAGCCGGCGCGGCGGCGCGGTGTCGCGTTCGACGCCGAAGCCGCGACGGCGCTGGTCGACGATCTGCGCACCGTCTGGGTGCAGCGGCCCGACGGCTCGCGCGACCAGCAGCTCGGCCCGCACATCGAGCCGGTGCAGCTCCAGGTGGTCTGCCACCGCCTGTGGTCCCGCCTGCCGCCGGGTGCCAAGGAGATCCGGCCGGAGAAAAGCACCGAGGCGGCGGGAGATGTCGACGCCGCCCTGGCCGGCTACTACGCCGACAGCGTCTCGGCCATCGCCGGGAAGACTGGTGTCCGCGAGCGGGCGATCCGCGAATGGATCGAAACGCAGCTCATCACCGAGCAGCGCACCCGCGGGCAGGTCCTCTTCGCGCCGGAGAAGAGCCAGGGGCTGGAGAACACCGCCATCAAGGAGCTGGTCGACGCGCATCTGGTGCGCGAAGACCGGCGCCGCGGCTTCACCTGGTACGAGCTGGCGCACGACCGCCTCATTGCGCCGGTGCTGGTGGACAACGCCCGCTGGATGCAGGAGAGCCTGCACCCGCTCCAGCGCCAGGCGGGATTGTGGGCGCGGCAGGGGCGCTCGGCCGGGCTGCTCATGGCGGGGCCCGGTTTGCGCGATGCCGAGGCGTGGGCCGGCGCGCATGAGGCGGAGATCCTGCCGGTGGAAAACGACTTCCTGGTGGCTTCGCGCGCCGCCCGTGACCAGTGGGGAAAAGAGCTGGAGAGCCGGCGCAACGCCGCCGAGCTGGCGCGCCAGCAGCGGGAGAACCGGCGCTTCCGCTCGATGCTCGCCGTCATCTCCATGCTGGCCGTCGTGGCCGGCACGGGGTTCTACTTCTCCCAGGAGGCGAGGAAGGATCTCAAGAACAAGGCGAGCGAGCTGCAGAAGGCGAATGACGAGCTGAGCGTGAAAAACCAGCAGCTCGTCGAGGTCTACGACAGCCAGACCGTGCCGCAGCACGAAAGAGCGAAGGCGGACGAAGCCCGCCAGCTCATCGCCTCCGGAAGGACGGTCAAGGAGCGCAGGGAGATCCTCGTCCAATACATCACGAAGAAGCACAATCCCGACATCGCAAATAAATTCATCGAGCAGGGCTTCCGGGTGAGGAACCTGGACAGCAAGTGGGACGCGACCAATGCGATCTGGTATGGGCCGGGAGTCCAGGCCGAGGACGTGCGGGTGGTGGCGTTGACCTTGACCGAGGCGGGCGTCAAGGTGACACAGATCGAGAGCTACCAGGATCCCGCATCGCATCAGAACATCATCACGATCGGCACCTCCACGGGGTCGCTCACCATGCCGGCGATGACGGTCGATCAGATCAAGACGGTGGAGCTGACACCGTACACGCCGCCACCGACCCCGAAGGCACCGACTCCGGCAACAGCGAACTGACGCGCCGGCGTTCTCAGAGGGTGTCTCGGAAGCGGCCGCGGGGCCCTCACCCCCGTCCCCTCTCCCATCCTCCCCCCCAACCCCCGGGAGAGGGGGGCCAGGGGGGTGAGGGTCCCAACGGCGCGGCTTTCGAAACACCTTCTCAGGCGCCCTCGCCGAGCAACACCGCCACCTTTTCCCCGGCCTCCTGGCGCATCACCAGGTCGCGGCACTCGGAGGAGGGGAGCGGCCGGCTGAACAGGAAGCCCTGCACCTCGTCGCACCCCTGCTCGCGGAGGATCAGCCACTGCACCTCTTCCTCCACCCCCTCGCCGACGACGCGGATGTCGAGGCTGTGGGCGAGAGCGATCATCGCCGCCGGGATCTCCGCCTGCACGTCGCCGATGTTGAGCGAGCGGACGAACGACTCGTCGATCTTCAGCGTGTCGATGGGGAAGGTGCGCAGATAGGAGAGCGACGAGTAGCCGGTGCCGAAGTCGTCGATCGCGATGCGGACTCCCAGATCCTTGAGCGCGCGCAGCACGCCCAGGCTCACCTCGGCGTTCTGCATGGCGAGCGTCTCGGTGATCTCGAGCTCCAGGAGCTGCGCCGGCAGGCCGCTCTCGACCAGCAGCCCGTGCACCCGCTCCACCAGATCCGGCTGCTGGAAGGCGCGCGCGGAGAGGTTCACCGTCAGCCGCACGTGCGCGCCGTCCTCGTGCCAGGTGCGGATCTCTCCCAGAGCGGTGCGCAGCACCCAGAGGTCGAGCGGATTGGACAGCCCGGACTGCTCGGCGATCGACAGGAACTCGCCGGGGCCGAGCAGGCCGCGCTCCGGATGCTGCCAGCGCAGCAGCGCCTCCACCCCTTCGATGCGGCCGGTCTGGCTGTCGAGGATGGGCTGGTAATAGAGCAGCAGCTCGTCGTGGGTGAGGGCGCGGCGCAGATCGTTTTCGAGCGACAGCCGTTCGAGCGCGTCGGCGTCCATGCTGGGGAGGTAGATCTGATAGCCGTCGCGCCCCCCCTGCTTGGCCTGGTACATCGCCACGTCGGCCCGCTTGAGCAGCTCCTCGGGAACGTCGCCGTCGTGCGGGAAGCGGCTGATCCCGACGCTGCCGGTGATCACGATCTCGCGCCCCTGGAGGATGAGAGGGAGGCGGATCAGGTCGAGCAGCTTCTCGGCGACATACAGCATATTGCGCTCGTCGCCCATCTCGGGCAGCAGGACGGTGAACTCGTCGCCGCCGAGGCGCGCCACCGTATCCCCCTGGCGCAGGCCGCTGCGCAGCCGATCGGCGATGGTGCGCAGCAGCTCGTCCCCGGCGCCGTGCCCGAGCGAGTCGTTGATCATCTTGAAACGGTCGAGATCGAGGAAGAGCACGGCGACCTGGCGGTGTTCGCGGCCGGCGAGAGCGACGGCGAGACGCAGATGGTCGACGAAGAGGTTGCGGTTTGGCAGCCCGGTCAGCGCATCGTGGTACGCCAGATGCTCGATCTGCTCCGAGGCGGCGATCACCTGTTTGCGCTCGTCCTCCAGCAGCCAGATCACCATGCCGAAGCCCATCGCGATCTGGAGCACCAGATCGAGACCGACCAGAAGGAGGTCATAGGTCAAGTGGTGACCGAAGAGCTCGGCGACGACGATGGCCATGTAGTGGATCTGCTGCACGCCGTAGACGAGGAACGCGCCGCCCAGGAGCTTGCGCCCGAGGCTCGCCTTGCCGAGACGGCCGCGCAGGACGCCCCATGCGGCGAAGAAGAAGCCGATCCCCGCCAGCAGCGAGTGGCCGCCGATCCGGTACGCCAGGCGCTGGACCGGGGGAAGCGGCTGCGTCAGCAGGACGAGGCCCAGGGTGAGGATGCCGATCGCGGCGAGGATCTGCCGCGACCACTGCCGGGACATGGTGCGTCCGGTCGACACCTCCCAGGTGCCGAAGAGGAGCAGCGCCGTCTGCGTAAAGCCGCCGGCCAGACCGATCGTCGAGACCGTGATGCGGACCAGCACCGGCGCTCCGCCGCGTGTCTGGATCGCTACCGCGGCACCGACGAGGAAGACGGTGAACGCCCACCAGCTCCACGACCAGTGCCACAGATACCCACGGCGATAGTGGCGGTAGAAAACGCGCAGGACAATGGCCACCAGCAGGGCACAGGCGGCCTGCGCCAGGTACCCTATGAGCTCCACTGCAGTACGGCTAACCATACTGTTTTCGAAGTGTATCAGCTCGCGCGGCAAGCCGGGCCGAGATTCTAGAGAGAAATAGTTGCCTTACGCGCTGAAATAATGGAAGCCTATCATCAGGCGTGCGGTTGCCCGCCCGCCGCATTGCGCAGAAGTCGCATATAGAAACGGACCGCCGTGGCGTAATCGTCGATCCGTACCCGCTCGTTCGTGCCGTGCAGGCGGCTCAGGTCCTCCGCAGTCATGCGGATCGGCAGGAAGCGGTAGACGTTGCGGGTGAGCGTCTCGTAGTGGCGGGTGTCGGTGCCGCCGGAGAGGAGGTTGGGAGCGGTCACGGCGCCCGGCAGCGTCTCGGAGACGGTGCGCTGGAGGAGGCGGAACTCCGGCGCCGCGGGGTCCGACTCGGGCGAGGGATCGACGGCGTGGTTGCCTTCCGGGCTGACCTTGACGCCGGGGCCGACGGTGCTGCGGACATGCGCGAGGACGCTCGCCACCGTGTCGCCGGGGAGGATGCGGAAGTTCACCACCGCCCGCGCGCGCAGCGGCAGCACGTTCTCCTTGACCCCGCCGGAGATGAGCGTCGCCGCGGTAGTGGTGCGGATGCGCGCGTTGCCGGCCGGCTGGGAGGCGAAATCGCGCTCGGCGAGCGGACCGAACAGCCAGAGGTTGGCGAGGATCAGCTTCTGCCCGAACGTCATCTCCGGGGCCAGATAGGCGAACGAGGCCCGGGTCGCGCCGGTGATGCGGCTGGGCATGGGGTGCGCTTCGAGCGCCTGGACGGCGGCGGCCACCAGGCCGATGGCGGTGTGCGGCGGCGGCATCGACGAGTGCCCTCCCGTGCTGTCCGCCGTCAGCTCGACGTTGACGAAGCCTTTCTCCTCAGTGCCGACGAGAGCGATCGGATGATCGATCCCCGGCACCATCCCCTCGACGATGGCGCCCCCTTCGTCGAGCAGGAAGAGCGGATGGACGCCGCGCTGCGCCAGAAGGGCCGCCAGGCTGTGCGCGCCCTGGAGGCCGCCGACCTCTTCGTCGTGGCCGAAGGCGAGATAGACCGTGCGCTCGGGCCGGAACCCTTGTGCCGCCAGCGCTTCGACGGCCTCCAGGATCGCGGTGACCCCCACCTTGTCGTCCAGCGCGCCGCGGCCCCACACGAAGCCGCCGGCGATCACGCCGCCGAACGGCGGCTGGGTCCAAGACCCTTCCGTGCCCGCCTCGACCGGCACGACGTCCAGGTGGGACATCAGAAGGACGGGCGGCAGCGTGGGGTTCGTCCCCGGCCAGGTGTACAAGAGGCTGTAGCCGGCCACCACCTCGCGGGTGAGCGCCGCGTGGGCGTGCGGGAAGCTGTCCTGCAAATATTGATGCAACTTGAGGAACGGCTCCGCGTCGACCGGACCGGTGCCCTCTTCCGAGACGGTCTGGAAACGCAGGGCACCGGCGAGGCGCGCGGCGGCGTTGGCGTCCACGGCGACGATGGAGTCGGCGGGCACCGCCGCTGCGCGCACCTGGCGGGATGAGAGGAGCAGGGCTCGGGTGATCAGAACCGCGACAAGGAGGAGCAGGGCGGCCACAGCGAGCTTCGCGATCGTCTTCATGGTCGCCGAAGCATAGATGAGAAAGATACCTGTACCGCAACGCCTGCGTCGGATTCACCCGCGTCTCCCGATGCTGCGAGGCGCGGATCTCAGTCCGGGAGACGTTGACCTCGGCCGCGCGTCTCCGCGCGTTGCATCAGATGCAGCCTCGGGGTGAACGCGGCCCCGTTGATACGCGAGTCCGACCTGCCCGGAACTGTTTCGTAGGGGCGGTCCACGGGATGCCGTCAGGCACTCCGTGTGGCCGCCCCTGGGTGGGGGAAGGTCCCGCATAGGCTCAAATCCCAGCCTCCACGCTGAAGCCCTCGAG
>DATARD010000274.1:0-8391 GCA_036264355.1 Thermoanaerobaculia bacterium | reverse complement strand
GGGTCTCCCAGCGCAGCTCCAGCGGGTTGTGCTTGTCGCCGATCAGCTCATGCAACGACTGCCATGCCGGGAGCATGAACGCCGCGAGCGCCGCGACCTCCGCGAGGCCGACCGCGATCACCGCCAGGAGACCGGGGCGCTCTTCGCGGCGCTCCAGCAGCAGCCCGCCGAGGGCGAAGAGGAAAGGCGCCACGATGAACGGCGCGCTCCCGAGGTGGAAGTAGACGCACAGGGCGCCGAGGAGCACGTAGGCCGCCGCCGCCGCCGGCCGGCGGCTGCGCCACCAGGCATAGAAGGCCGCCGTGGCGGCAAAGCCGAGGAGCGCGATCGGCATGTACGGCCGCGCGATCCGGCTGTAGAAGACGAGGATCGGCGCGAGCGCCACCAGCCACGCCAGGACGAGAGCGGCCGGACGGCCGAGGAGACGGGCGGCGATCCACGGGACGATCACCAGGGCCGCCAAGCCGAACGCGAGCGGCGGCAGGTGCACCCACATCTCGGTGAGCGCGATCCCGCGATCGAGCAGGAAACGGTAGAAGCCCGCCATCGGCAGGCAGGGGTCGCGGAGCTGATAGGTGGTGAGCACCTTGCCCAGCGGCATGCGCAACGCCGCCTGCACGCCGTTCATCTCGTCGCCGCCCACGATCTGCGCGCGCAGGTTCCACAGGCGCAGGGCAAGGCCGGCGACGATCGGCAGCAGGAGTGGCAGCCACCACGGTGCTTGATGCTCCGGGGCGGCAGGCGGAGTTGGATCGGTCGTCATGAAGGCACGTGAGTCTATGAGAAAACCGGCGGTCGATGACAAAATAGGCGAAACAAGGAGAGCTCCGTGCCCATGACCTTCTACGACCGCGAAGGGAGGGCCGTCGCCTATACGGAAGACGACGTCCACCTCTTCCTCTATTCAGGACATCCGATCGGTTACATCGTCGAGGGATCGCTCTACAGCTTCCCCGGGCGCCACGCGGGCACGATCCGCTCCGGCTGGCTGCGCGATCACGACGGACGCGCCGTGCTGTTCACCGATGAAGCGGTCCTGACAGCCAGCCTTTCTCTCCCCGAGAAGCGGACCAAGCCCAGGAAGCTCCTCAAGAAGACCAAACCGCCCAAAGGCCACCGCGAGCCCGCGCCCTTGCGGCCCGAGGACGCGGACGGCTGGTCGGAGCTGTCGGTGGAAACTCTGTTCAGCGATTGAAGGGGATCATTCCCCCGACGAGCCCGAGCTGCCGGAGGACCCGGAAGATCCGGAGGAGCTCGAAGACGCGGAGCCGGACGAGCTGCTCGCCGCGGTTTTGGTCTCGGCGGCGGCGGTCTCCTTCTTGCCCGAGTCCGCCTTGTCCTTGCCGTCTTTCTCCTTCCCCTCCTTGTCCTTCCCTTCACTGCTGCCGGGCTTGGTCGTAGAACCGCTCTTGGCGTAGTCGGTCACATACCAGCCGCTCCCCTTGAACTGCACGGCCGGCGCCGAGATGAGCTTCTTGAGCTCGCCGCCGCAGGCCTCGCAGACGGTGCGCGGCGCATCACTGAAACTTTGCAGGACCTCGGTCCGTTTTCCACAGCTCTGGCATTGATACTCATACAGCGGCATTCATTCACTCCATTCGCTACGTGCCGAACTTGTCACCCTGGGTCTTGAAACGGATCTTGATCGCGCCGGTGCTCATCCCCTGCATTCCCGTCCGGTCCGGCCTCACCGTGGCCATCGTCCCGTCGTCCGACAAGCCGACGTTGGCACCGCGGATGAGCTGCAGGACCTGGAAGGCATACATCACCTTGCCGTTCTCGGCCGGCCCGTGCGGCCCCTGGGTGCAGACCTCGAAGAGCGACCGCCGGCCGTCGACCAGGTTGAGAAGCTTGTACTCGTCGGCGTCGAGGGCCAGCTCGATCAGGTCCTCGATCCGATAACACGGCTCGAAGACGGTCTCTTTCCGGCCGAGGCGGGAGACCATGGACTTGGCGTTCGGAGCGCGCTTGATCCCCTGCAGGATGACCTGCCGCATCGGGATCTGGATCTTCACCGCGTCCGGCTCGCGGAAATCGCCGATGCTGTAGACGACACCGCCGTCCTGCCAGTAGAAAAGGCTCCAGACGATCGCCTCGATCTGCTTGCGGACGGCGCGGTAGATCTCGCCCGGGGAGAGCGCGCCGCGTTCGATGAGGAGCACGCCATACCGCTTCCTGGTGCGCTCGCGCTCGGCCATCGTCTCCTGGAAGACCTCGGCCGAGAGGACGCCGTTGCGTTGCAGATAGTTGCCGAGACTGTCGTCGCGGTCCGTCGACGTGGCATGCACGACATTGCCTTCCTTGATCCAGACCTTCTTGGTCATACCGGCGCGGGTCGCCTCGATGACCCCCGGGACCTGAAAACGGTCGATCGTGTACAGGATCTCGGGGAGCGCCGTCTGCGACAGGTCACCCCGATACTGGAAAGCGTTTTCGACGGTCGCCACGGTGAAGCTCACCTCCGGCTAGCGGGTTCAGGATCTCCAAGGGTAAGGAACCCGGAGGAGTATATCATCCTGACGATTAGGCCCGACGATTGGGCACCCGCACATCTCGATCCATGATGGATCCGGCCGACGGAGGTTACCGAATGTTGCATCCCGACGAGGCCTGGCAGCGCATCGCCCAACACTGTGCGCCTCTCCCCGAGGTGGAAGTGGAGCGCCGCGCCGCCGCCGGTCTGGTGCTCGCCGGCTCACTGGCCGCGACGGTGGACGTGCCGGCCGCCGACGTCTCGGCGATGGACGGCTACGCTCTCGCCGGCCCGGTTCCCCCCGGCGAGCCGCGGCCGGTCGCCAGGACCATCGCGGCCGGCGACGCCCCCGGCTTCGTGCTGGAGCCGCCGGCCGTGGCGCGCATCATGACCGGCGCCCCGGTGCCGCGCGGCGCCGACCGCGTGATCCCGGTCGAGATGAGCCGCACCGAGGACCGCAAGCCCGGCGACCGCTCTTCCGTCGTCTTCCAGGCGGCAGCCGGTTCCGGCGATCACATCCGCCGCCGCGGCGAGGTCGTGCAGACCGGTGCGCCGCTCCTGCCCGCCGGCGCCCTTCTCACTCCGGGCGCCCTGGCCCT
Organism: Thermoanaerobaculia bacterium; assembly: GCA_036264355.1. Taxonomy (GTDB): domain Bacteria; phylum Acidobacteriota; class Thermoanaerobaculia; order Multivoradales; family UBA5704; genus UBA5704. The sequence goes on along the minus strand of DATARD010000274.1, from coordinate 5,319 downwards.
CCTCGCCACCCACGGCCACGCCGCTCTGCCGGTGCACCGGCCGCCCAGCGTGGCGATCATCACCACCGGCGACGAAGTCGTGCCGGCGGAAGCCGAGCCCGGCCCCGGCCAGCTCCGCGACTCGCACACCGACTTCCTCACCGCCGCCGGCGCCGCGCTCGGCCTGCGCTTCCAAGCCCTGGGCATCGCGCCGGACCGCGAAGAAGCACTCTCCCTGATGATCAAGAGCGGCCTGCTGTTCGACGTCCTCCTCCTCTGCGGCGGCGTCTCCAAAGGCGAGTTCGATTTCGTCGAAGGGGTCCTCGCCGAGCACGGCTGCACGATCCACCTCGACGGCGTCAACATCCAGCCCGGCAGCCCACTCGTCTTCGCCACCCATCCCGGCGGCCTGGTCTTCGGCCTGCCGGGCAACCCGGCCTCGGTGATGGTCACCTTCTGGCTCTTCGTCCGGCCCGCCCTGCGGCGGCTGTTGGGGTTCCAAGGAGATTGGTGGAGCGATTTCCTGCCCGGCGTCCTCACCCATCCCCTCCCCGGAGCCGGCCCCCGCGACCGCTTCATCGCCGCCGAGATCGAGCTGCGGGATGGAACCATCCGCGCCACCCCCTACCCGCCGAAAGGCTCGCACGATCTCGCCGCCTACGCCCACGGCACCGCTCTCGTGCGAGTGCGGGCCGGCGCCGCTCCGGCACCGGCCGGAGCCGCCTGTGAGGTGCTGTTGCTGCCGGTGTGAGCTAAACTCTCATGTGAAGCTTTAACTTTCTCCGGAGGCACGCGCTGAAGCCGATCTACTCTCAGGACCCCCGCTCTCTTCCGACCTACGGGATCGCCGAGGCCGCGCGCTATGTCTCCGTCCGGCCGAGCACCTTGCGCGACTGGGTGATCGGGCGCCAGTATTCGACGAGCCAAGGCGGTCAGCTCTCGCCGCCGCTCATCGAGCTGCCCGATCCATCCGCCCATCTCCTCTCGTTCACCAATCTGGTGGAAGCCTTTGTCCTCTCTTCACTCCGGCGGCGCCACCGGATCCAGATGCACAAGGTGCGGGACGCGCTTCTCTACCTGGAGAAAAAGCTTGGGGCCAAGCACCCCCTCGCCTCAGAGCGGCTGGAGACGGACGGACGAAGCCTCTTCATCAAGAAGTACGGACAGCTCATCAACCTCTCTGAGGACGGCCAATTGGCCATCGAAGCCGTCTTGAAGCCCTATCTTCAGCGCATCGAGCACGACGCCTCGGGCCTCGCCATCCGCTTCTTCCCGGTCCGCCGGTCAGCAGACGCCGAATCGCCGCGGACCGTCGTCATCGATCCCTTCCTGTCGTTCGGCAAACCGGTGCTGGCCGGCACCGGCATCCCGACGGGCGTCATCTTCCATCGCTTCGACTCCGGGGAGTCGATCGCGGATCTGACGGAAGACTATGACCTGAGCCCTGAGCAAATCGAAGAGGCGATCAGGTACGAGCTCCCATTCCGACAGGCTGCGTGACGTCGTCTTCTTCTGCGATCGGGCGCTATGGGGCAGATTTGTTGTAAACTTAGATTCTAACCTCGAAGGAGCCTTCACATGCCCATAAAGGGTAAAGTAGGGATCGTCCTACTGCTTCTTGTCCTGGTCGGTTGCGGACGCCTCACCGCCCAACCTCAGAGAGGAGAGATCAAGGCCACAATTGTCGATGACCAAGGTTCCCCCCTTCCCGGCGTTACTGTGAGTCTTAAAAACGTGGGCTGCGACTGCAAATCCTGCCTTGATCCGGAGAAGTGCGAATGCTGTCCTGATGAGCAAGCCAGCGTTTCGAATGCTCATGGTGTCGTCCAATTTCTCGTTCCAGTGGGTCACTACTCAATTACGGCCGCACTTGAAGGGTTTGCGGAAGCGACAGTGCAAGTCGATGTGGCCATTGGCGCAGCTCGCTCAGTAGAGATTCAGTTGTCACGCTCTGAGGGCTAGAGCAATGCATCCAGACGCCATCCTTCGTGCCCGTCGCCGAGCGGCCAAGAAGTCGGTAAGTCAGGAGCGCTCTAAGGTACCTGAGCAACTGATACTCATGTTGGCCGGCTTTCTCTTGACCGGGGTCGTCGGCACATGGCTTACGAACTGCTGGGCCGCTAGGCAGTGGGAAAACCAACAGGCATATCTCAAAGAACAGAGGCTCATCGATCGAAAACTTCAGCTCCTCGAGCAGGTCGCAACCGAGGTCGCCTCGACCAATGTCGCCGCAAGTGATGTCATCACGATTGAGGTCTGGGGCTGGGATTCGGCGAAGCGTTCCAAGGAGATCAAGGAGAGAGAAATCCAGTGGATCACCGCCAGTCGCCGCTGGAGAATCCAATCCCGCATCCTGCTGCTAGACCTCTCCGTTCACTTCAAGGACTCTAAGGCCGTCGACCTCTTTCGTTCTGTGATCAACAAACGACGGCAGCTAGGTCAGAAAATCAGAGCCCTTTTGGAAGCCAGGCATCGGCGGGTTGCGCCGAAAGCCGAGGAGGTATTGGTTGCCGAGAGTAACGATCTGGTGAACAAGCTCGATGAGCTATCGATTCAGATCGGGGAGGTGCTTGGCGAAGAGCTTCGGTCCTCAGATTCCACACCAAGATCGTGCTGGGGAGGCAGGATCGGCTGGCTCTGTTCCTAGACTTCGGTGGGTTTCCTCATCGACAGCCAATAGATAAGAATATGCTTCGACAACTCCGAGGAGGATTCCATGGCCATCACCCGGCGACAGGCGATCAAGACCGCGGCGGCGCTCGGCGTGTTCGAACCCAGGATGCTCAGCTCGGCTACCTTGACGCCTACGGGCAGCGCTACACCGTGGACTCGCCGGTGGAATGGCGAGGGAAGCGTGCGATAATCCGCAGTGGTTGGATTCTCGAGCACGGCTCGGATTGGTCCAGATCAAAGATTCCCCGCTCAGGATTCAATCCGCCCGGCTCAGAATTGAATCTGCCCTGGGGCGGATTGAGCTTGCTCTGGGGCGGATTGAACCTGCCCTGGGGCAGATTGAACTTGCCCTGGGGCGGATTGAGCTTGCCCTGGGGCAGATTGAATGTGTCCTCGGCACGGTCGGACCTTTCCTAGGCACGAACGGAGCTGGAGCAGGACCGCGGCGGAGCGGTCCCGGGCCATCAGGTCCGCGGGGCCAGACGGGCCGATCATCTTTGAATCTTGCGAGAGAAGCCAGAGATTCTTACCAGGTTATTTCGTGGCAGGCCCTAATTACGGCAGGAACAGAAGCTCCATGAGCTGACCGATGGGGAGTTGGGCCAGCAGTTCTTGGAGCTCGCCGAGATCCTCCTTGTCGTCTTCGTCCCACTCCTCCTCTTCCGCAATCTTATTCGCCAACTCGCCGGCCAGCCAGACGACGTTCTCCCGACCGATGTACTGGACGTGCTCGGCCTGGATCAGTTGGCGGTTCAGATAAAAGAAGACGTTGACGCCGTCGATCGGCTGCACGGTTGTCTTCTCGGAGACCCTGATGGACTCGTCGAGGAGAGCTACGGTGAATCTGAGCTCGTTGCTGGTCACCTTTCCTGTGTAGGCCGTGCCCGCGAGGATACCCTTGATGTCCTTCATCCCATCCAGGAGGAAGCGGACGCTTCCTCCTCTGCTCAGCGCACCGATCATCGCAAGCTGGCAGCCAAGACCGGCCGGGTCTTTGGCCCACGGCAAATCAGGATTCAGCTTCACGACGGCCTCGCCCCACTTCGCCCCCTGGCCCTGAAGGTAGGCCGTGTACTGCTCCCAGCCCGAGCTGCCTCCGAAGAAAGCCTTGTAAAGCGTAACGTCCAGAGGTGCCTTCCCGAAGGTCGCTTCATAGATCTCCACCGCCTTAGCCAGCCCTGCCGGCGTTTCGACATCGAGAGCTCCTTTCTCGGCTATCTTTTGCAGAGCAGACAGGAACTCTTGGAGCTCAGGATCGTCTTCGTACGAGATCCCGTAGAACAGGTCCTTATCGCCGAGCTTCGCATAGAGGTCGTCAGGGCCGTGCACGTTGTCGTTGTGGCGCCCCGAGCGGAGATATCCCTTCGGTGGCTGCTTCTCGTCCGTCCAGTGAGGGGCACCCTCTGAGGTCTTGTCCCAGAGGTAGAGGCACTGGAGCACGGCCCTCCCCGAGATCCGTTCGTAGACCGGGACCTCCCCTTGGCCTGCCTGCGCGGGCGAGGGGCTCTCTTGCTGGAGCGCAGGCTCCTTTTTCGGTGCCGGCCGGTGGGCCGGTGCAAAGGGCCGGGGCGCAAAGCGGTCAGCTTCTTGCGTGCCGGGCTTTTGAGGTCCGACGTGGGGACTGCGCTGCAGATAACGAGTCATCTCTGAGGTCCTGGGGCTCGGCGGCAGCCGCGGAAAGCCGAAAGGCTTGGAGCTTTGCTGCGCGGTATCCGAATGGCGGAAGCGCATGGGAATCGAACCCACCCCCCGAACCGCAACCGGCCCGGGACAACGGTTTTGAAGACCGCAGAAGGCACCAGCCCCCGAGCGCTTCCGGGAGGGATTGTACAGGAAGCGGCCACCCAGGCTCGCCGCCGGTGGTGATACTCTCTTCCGCCACGGCCCCGCGGCCGCTCTTCCCGAACCGGAGATGAGGACCCGATGACGACTTCCAGATCCCATCTGATGCTGCTTCCGTTGCTCGCGCTCAGCCTGGCCTGTGGCCACAAGGAGAGCGCTCCTTCCGAGAGCGCGTCCACCGGCATGCCGCCGGCGGCGCCCTCCGCACCTTCGGCGCCCAGCGCTCCGGCCGCCCCGGCCGCTCCGGGAGACTCCGCTCCGGGGACCCTCTCATCGCGCGGCGACACGGTGCCGGCCGGGGGCGCTCCCGCGGCGCAGGGCGCCGGGCTCGATTTCGATCTTCCGTCGTCCTGGAAGTCCCAGCCTCCGGAGTCCCAGATGCGCCTCGCCCAGGCGGCCATTCCGGGGCCGGGCGGCGACGGACAGCTCGCGGTGTTCTTCTTCGGCCCCGGCGGCGGTGGCAGCGTGGAGGCGAACATCCAGCGCTGGATCGACCAGATGGAGCCGGCCAAGGGGTCCGCTCCCAAGCCGGAGACTTTTCAGACGGGCAAGGGCTTCAAGGTCACCTGGGTCGAGGTGTCCGGCGTTCTGAAGCCCAGCTCGATGGGGATGGGTCCGGCGAAGGAGCAACCGGGATCGCGGCTTCTCGGGGCGGTTGTCGAAGGGCCCGGCGGCCCCTGGTTCTTCAAGGTCACCGGGCCGGATTCCACCATCGCGGGTCAGCGCGACGCGTTCCTCACCATGTTGAAGAGCGTGCGCTCGAAGTAGACCTCACCTCTGGGCGGGCGGTGAGGCGGGCACGCCTCCCGCCACCCCACCCTCGAC
>DATARD010000245.1:0-73372 GCA_036264355.1 Thermoanaerobaculia bacterium | reverse complement strand
ACAGTTCGGCAATCGGCTCATGGGGGCCGAAGACGAGCCCGACGAACTGCATGGTGACCTGGCAGACCGGACACCACAACGGGTCGTCCCCCGCAGCGCGGCGGCGCTCCTGCCAGGACAGGGTGCACGCCGGCGGGGTCTCAGGTTAGTCGCTGCACGACTTGCTTCCACGAGAGCAGGCGCGGCGTTCCGGTCGGCCAGGAACCGCTGAAGCAGTCGGACCAGTTCCTCCGTGGCGTTTGCCGTTCGGTGGCTCTCCTCCGCGATGAACCCTTGCAGCTTGATCCCCAGAACCCCCTGCAACGAAGCCTCGTGCGCCGCCGCGGCATAGAACGCGCTGATAAAGGTTCGCAGGAAGGCATCCGCCGCGAAGTGGGGGATGTGATCCTTATCGATCTCGTCCGCGAGCTCTTCGGACAGGATCGCGAAATCCGGCTCAATGCCGGGCCGGGGATCGAGAACCAGGACCAACTCGTCCATGACGGCTTCTCGGCGGAAATACCGCTCGAAGAGGCCCGCATAATGATCATGATCGATCTCTCCAAGCTGCTGTGCTTCGAGGGCCTCCTTCAGCGCCGAAGCGATCGATGCGGTGAGGGCTTTCTGTGCATCGCTCGCAGAAAAAGTTCGCTTGATTTTGGCGGCCGAGGACTTCACCAGCTTCATCGCGAGGCTGAGTGCGATCTTTTCACCGAGGCCGGAAAGAAAGGGCATGAGGGTCTCCGAGGAGAACAGGGATCAGCCCGGACCGCGGCCTGCGCCGGGGCCGGGCTCGACCTCGATGGTCGGATAGTCGCCGGGAGCGACCGCGGCCTTCTGGAGATAGATCTGGAGCGCGGCGAGCGTCTCGGCATGGAGCTTCCCGAGCCGTTGCTCTTGGGCGGCGGGCAATTGGCCGTCCTCGTCGCGCTTCATCGGCTCGTGCAGGATCTTCGCCATGTCGAACTCGAAGTAGGTCATGTCCCCGCCAAGCCGCTTCGGGTTCATCCAGTGGCCTTGCCAGCGCGCGGCGCGAAGGAGCGCGAGGTGCTGGCCGGTGAGCGTAGCCAGCGAGTTGGTCTCGGGCGGAAGAGCCTACGCCGCGAATGCGAAGTCGACGAGCGGGTTCGCGCACTCGTAGCGGCCGGTGAGCTTGCCGTTCGCTCGCGTCTGCGCGAACGCTTCGTGAAATTCCTCCGCCAGCTTCTTCGCGTGCTGCCGGTCGGCCGCGCTCGGAGGGTTGCCGACCACCAGGCCGGCGCGCCGCGCGATGTCGGCCTCGATCTCCTCCGGGGAGCCGTCGTTGAGCTTAGCGGGAGAGATCTGAGTCGCGGGCGCACCCGATTCGACGGGCGACCAGAGTACGGCACCCTGCCGAAGCAGCTTGAGATGGGCTTCCGTCAGCGTGAACATGTGACCTCCCTCGGCCGCGTGAGCAGCGGCAACAATCCACAGCAGGATGACGGCTAGGAGGCAGGGAGTGCGTGCCTTCATGGGGGCCAGTATATCGAGGGGGCGCGCATGCTCTCGATGGCTTGATGAAGTATTCCGGAGTTCATCAGGCAGTATCAGGCAGTCTGCCTCAGTTTACAAGCTGTAACTGGTCACCCAAGTGTGGTCCCATGGTACGTCATGAAGCAGCCTCTCCGGTCCGAAGAGCGGCCGGTCGTCTGCACACTGCTTGACTCCAACGGGTGTGAGTCCCCGCCTCGGTAAGCACCGGTGCGCCAAATAGCCCAGCTAGACCCCAGGTGAGCGGGGGCGACCCCGTCATGGCCCTCATCCCTTCAAGCTCAACACCCGAAAAAACTCCTCCGCCACCTCCGCCGGATCGCCCACCAACGCCCCCGCCCCTTCCTCCGGCAGCCAGTCCGGCGGGAGGTGGTGGCAATACGGAGCGTGCAGGAAGCGCTGGTCGAAGAGGGCGATGACTCCGGTGTCCCTCGGGGAACGGATGAGGCGGCCGGCGGCTTGGACGACTCGGGTCATTCCGGGGACGACGAAGGAGTATTCGAAGCCTTTTTCGAAGCGCTCCTGGTAATAGTCCTTGAGGAGCTGTTGCTCCAGGGTCAGCGCCGGCAGGCAGGGGCCGACGACGGCGACGGCTTTGAGGATCTCTCCAGGGTAGTCCACCCCTTCGGCGAAGACTCCCCCGGCGACGGCGACGAGGAGGATGTCTCCGAAAATCGACTGGCGGAGCATCTGGAGGATCAGATCCCTCTCTTTGTCGCTGTCCGCCTGCTTCTGCACCAGGGCTCTTTTGTGGCGCAGGCGGAGGCGGCCGGTGATTTCGCTCAGGAAGGAGTAGCTCGGGAAGAGGGCCAGGCAGTTGCCGGGGACGGCGTCGGCGAAGGCGGCGAGGCGCTCGGCGATGCGGTCGTAGTTGTGATGCCTTTCTTTGTAGGTGGTCGAGACGGTGGAGTCGATGACGACGCGGCGGTTTTCCGGCGGGAAGGGATTGGCGATCTCGACGAAGGCGGTGCGGCCGGCTTCGAAGCCGAGGAGGCCGGTGTAGAACTCCGGCGGCGAGATGGTGGCGGAGAGGCCGATGGTGGCGTGGGCGCGCTGAATAACTTCGCCGAGGAATCGGCTGGGGTCTTTGCACAGGATCTTGAGGCGCGCTTCGCCCCGGCGCAGCTCGGCGACGTGGCTGAAGGCGGTGTTTGAGACCGAGACCATGAGGCCGTTGAGGAAGCGGAGGAAGGCGAAGTAGAGAGCGACGAAGGGGTCGTCGGGACGGAAGGTGTGCGTCTCGCGCTGGTATTCGAGGTAGTCGATGAAGACGGCGTCGAGCTCCGGGCGCAGGCGCCAGAAGCGGTCTTCGGGGAGCGGATGCACGACGGCGCGGTCGCCGGGGGGGCCTTCTTCGAGGGCGTCGGCGACGGTCTCTTCGATGAGACGGGCGATGTGCAGGCAGAGGGTCGCGATGCGGAAGTGGATGCGGTCGCCCCAGCGGCCGACGGTTTCGGCGGCGCGTTGCGCTTCCCCGGCGGACAGCTCGGGACTGTAGTAGCCGCGGCCGCGGTCGACCAGGTTGTGGACTTCGTCGACGACGAGGATGGTGTCCGACAGGTCCTGGTCCGGCGCGAAGGCGGCGAGGGAGACGTAGGGGTCGAAAGCGTAGTTGTAGTCGCAGACCGTGATCTGCACCCGGTTGGATAGCTCCAGGCTGACTTCGAAAGGGCAGACCTCGGCGCCTTTGGCGGCGGCGAAGACGTCGTCCGGCTCGAGGGCGGAGAAGGCGCCGAGGAGGTGGCTCATCACTCCCGAGGAGACCAGCTTCAGGCCGTAGTCCTTGGCGAAGCGGCAGTACTCCTCGTGGCAGAGGATCTGGTCGTTGGCGCACATCTTGGACTTGGCGCGCAGGCGGAGCGACCGGAAGGCGTTCTCCTGATTGAGCAGGGCGAGGACGGAGGTGGCCATCTCCTGCTGGGTGGTCTTGGCGGTGAGCACGAAGAGCCGTTTGTCGTGGGCCAGGGCGTATTTGAGCGCCGGGTAGAGGGCGGCGACGGTCTTGCCGATGCCGGTGGTGGCCTGGAGGAGGAGGTTCTCGCGGTTGGCGACGGCGGTCTCGACGGCGGCGAGAATCAGCTCCTGGCCGGGCCGGATTTCGCTGTAGGGGAAGGCGAGGCGCTCCGCCGCCATCCGCCGTTCGGTGGAGCGCTGCCGCTCGGACTCCCAGGCGTGGAGGAGCGCGTTCAAGCGCCGGCGGACGGAGATCTCGGTGCGGTCGACGTCGACGCTCAGGGCTTCGCGCTCGGTCTCGTCGCTGCCGATGGCGATCAGCACCAGCTCGGCGCGCACCTCGACGGTTTCGGCGCCGCTGAGCATCCAGGCGTAGAGGATGGCCTGGCGCTGGTACATCTCGCGGACCACCGGCGGCAGGGTGCCGCCGCGGCGGACGGACTTGATCTCCTCGACGACGAGGGTGCCGTCGGGCTCTTTGCGCACGCCATCGATGCGGCCATGGACGCGGATGGTCCAGCCGCGGTGCTCGAAGGTGTGGCGCACCACCACCTCGCGGCGATAGGTGGGATCGGCTTCGAGCTTCTGCTCCTGGTAGCGGCCGTGGATCGCCTGGCCGAGCCACAGACGCTCGTAGCCGCCGCGGTTGGCGAAGCCGAGGCTGCGCGTCAGCGGGGCGTCGAGAAGGTCGGCGACCGACAGGTCGAGGGTGAGCGTGTCGGGATCGAAGCGCGGCGCCATCGGGGGGTAAGTATAGAGGGTGCGGCGGAAATGGGACGTCAGAGGGGCGGGGCCCCCCAACCCGGGGCGTTGCCCCGGGCTGAGGAAGCCTGGGCCTTCGGCCCTTCCCCCGGCCAGGAGTAGGGTGCGCTGTGCGCACCTGGTGCTACGGGAGGCCCGGCACCGGTTCGGCCTCCAGCGCGCGGCAGTCGCCGCCCTGGCATTGGCTGAGGTCGTTCAGCCGGCTGGTGAGCTGGCCCATGAGCAGAGGGCCGATGTGGCTCGCCAGGTTTTCGAGCTCGTAGGGATCTTTCACCAGATCGTAGTACTCGTGCTCGCCGGTGCCGTATTCGACGAATTTGAAGGTGGCGGTGCGCAGGCCGCGATGGGTGACGTGCTCTTCGTCTTTCAAGGCGTCGCCCGGCTCCAGCACGCTATCTCCTCCTCCCGGCCCGTCGGTGAAGTGAAACTGTTCGAGGAGCACCGTCTGGCGCCCGCTCGGTGGCACCGGGCCGCTCCTCAGGAGCGGCACCAGCGAGCGGCCGTCCACCTTGGAGGAGAGGGTGGCGCCGGCGAGCTGGGCGATCGTCGGCGCGAAATCCACGTTCTCGGTGAGGGCATCCACTACCCGATTCGCCGGCACATGCGGACCGCGCACGATGAGCGGCACCCGGACATCTTCTTCATACGCGGTGTATTTGCTGTTGAAGAGCCGGTGCTGCCCCTGGTGGAACCCGTTGTCGGAGGTGAAGATGATGTAGGTGTTCCGCATCTGTCCGGTCGCCTCCAGGAGCTGGACGATGCTGCCGACCGCCTCGTCCACGGCTTGCAGGCTCTGCAACCGCAGGCGGTACAGGTGGTCGATGGCGTCGATCAGCTCCGGGGTCAGCAGCGGGAGATTGCGCACCGCTTCCGGCTTGTCGCTGACGTCGGCCTCGTTGAACGAGGGGGTGCGCGGCGCCTTGAGACCGGGGAAGAGAGCGGCGTGGCGCGGCGCCGGCGTGCATGGCTTGTGTGGCGCGTACGGCGTCAGGTAGAGGAAGAACGGCACGCGGTCGGCCGCCGCCTTGGTGATGAACCGTCGCGCCCGTTTGGCCAGGACGTCGGTCATGTAATCGGTCGCCGCGTGGCCGAACTTCACCTGCGAGCCGTTCTCATTCAGCGTGTAGTTGAATTCCGTGTAGGGCGCGCCGTCGGACGGCACGACCCATTCGTTCCAGCCCGGCGGCACGTAGGTGGGCGGAACGGTCAGCGGATAGTCGTTCAGGTATTTGCCCAGGATGGCCGTGCGGTAACCCACCTTCTGCAGGGCGACGGCGACCGTCTCCTGTTCGAGGCCGAGAGCGTAGAAGCGCGCGAAGCCGCCGTCGGGCAGGGAGTTGGTGTAGACCTGGGTGTTGTGCGTATAACGGCCGGTGAGGATGGAGGTGCGCGACGGGCAACAGAGGGAGAGCGGCACGAAGGCGTGCGAAAAAGTCGTCCCCTGGTTGGCCAGCAGGTCGTGCACCCGCGGCATGTATTTGAGCGAGTCGAGGAGCAGGTCCTGGTCGTCGGTGACGATGAAGATGATGTTCGGCTTCGCGGGGGGCGCGGCAGATGCCGGGCTGGCGAAGAGGGCGAGCCCGGCGACGGCGAGCGGAAGCAGAACCGTAGGTAGGCGTGTCGAACGTGGTCGCAAAAAAACTCCTCGGAGAAACCGCCGGAATGGCTGAGTGCCGAGAGAGTATACGGAAGAGCGGTGTGGATTGTTCTGCCGCCCCGAGCTGCCGCTTCTGGTGCAATCATTGCAGCACCTCCTCGCGGAGGCTCAGTGGGGCGAGCCCCGTCAAGTGGAGGAACTGCCGATGAGTAACGACCTGCACGATTTCGAGCAGTTCATGAAGCGGCGCGACGAGGCGGCGCGAGCCTACGTCCGCGGCGACGCGGCGCCGCTCGGGCGCATTGTCGCCCGCGATCTTCCCGCCACCTTTTTCGGTCCAATGGGAGGCTTCCGCCAAGGCCCGGAGGAGGTCTTCTCGACCTACGAACGAGATGCCACGTCCTTCGAGCCCGGCGGCGACAGCAGCTTCGAGATCCTGCACATGGCGGCGAGCGGTGGTGTCGCCTATTGGGTCGGTTTCCAACGGGCTATGGCTCGCATGCACGGGAAGACGGAAGCGATTCCATTCAACTTGCGCGTGACGGAGGTGTTCCGGCGCGAAGGCGACGACTGGAAGCTGGTCCATCGTCACGCGGACTCTCTGGCATCCGAGCCGGAGGAAAAGAAGAGCTGAGCCGTGAAGATCTTCGTGGCCGGAGCGAGTGGAGCGGTCGGGGCCGCGGAGCCTCGAACGCGAAGGCCAAACGCGAGCTCGGCTGGCAGCCGGTCTTTGCGAGCTGGCGTGACGGATTCCGCAGCGGCCTCGGGGCTTCAGGAGCGCCAAGACCGATCGGCAGCGATCGGCATGGCGCTCCCGGGGTGACGGACGGGTGCTAACCGGCGATGTCGGCGTAGATAGGCGTGGTGTCGTCCTCGAAGCCGATGGGAATGCGGATCCTGCCGGCTCCCCCGGCGACTGTCTGGAGCTCAGAATCGTCGAGCCGGCGGAGGGTTTCTGTCCGCAGTCTCAAAGCGGCCGTCTTCTGTTTCGCTGTCGAGTGCTTCTTCTTCATGGTTCTCTCCTTCTTGCCCGTCTGAGGGCATCTGGAGAGAGATGCGTGATTGTGCGGCGAAGTCCGTCACCTCGGGTCGAGCGGGTTCGATCCGCCGGTGGCGAGCGATCGGCATGGCGCTCCCGGAGTGACGGACGGGTGCTAACCGGCGATGTCGGCGTAGATGGGCGTGGTGTCGTCCTCGAAGCCGATGGGAACGTGGATCCAGCCGCCTCCCCCAGCGACTGTCTGGAGCTCAGAATCGTCGAGCCGGCGGAGGGTTTCAGTCCGCAGTCTCAAAGCGGCCATCTTCTGTTTCGCTGTCGAGTGCTTCTTCTCCATGGTTCTCTCCTTCTTGCCCGTCTGAGGGCATCTGGAGAGAGATGCGTGATTGTGCGGCGAAATCCGTCACCTCGGGTCGAGCCGGTTCGATCTGCCGGTGGCAACCTTTGTCTTGTCTCGGCGGCTCTCGATTTCTGCCAGAAGGGTGTCGGTCTGCCCGAGGATTTCGTGGCTCGGCCCATACACGGCGATGAACGTGGTGCGCGCCGCGCGCAACAGCGGCTCCGCTTCGATGTCACGGCCCTGCCCGATCAGACACTTCGCGAGCGAGAGCTGGGCTTTGGCGAGGTCGGGATGATGGGGCTCGAGCTTCTTTTGCCGGATGTCCAGACAGCGGCGCAGAAAGGGCTCCGCCTCCGCGAAGCGGCTCTGCTCCAAGTAGTTCCTGCCGATCTCCCGTAGCGCGTGGGCCACGTAGGGATGGTCCGGGCCCTCCCCGGCTGCGAAGACGTCGCGGGCCTGACGCGCGAGCCCGAGCGCCTTGGAGTATTTTTTTTCATGACGGTAGGCCTCGGCGAGAAACAGGAGGATCTGCGCCACCTGCCAGTGTTTCTCGCCTAGAGCCCGGCGCCGGATTTTCAGAGCGTCTTGGTACAAAGGAATCGCCTCATCGATCCTGGATTGGCCCGTGAGGCTCGCCGCCAGATCGCACATGGCCGTGGCCACCCGCCAGTGCGTCGGACCATACTGCGAGCGAGCCAGTGCCAGCATCTCGCGCTCCAGAGTCTCCGCCTCGGCGTACCGGGTCTGGACGTGGATTGCTGCGGCAAGGCCACCCAGCGCGCTCGCCACATCCGGGTGCTCTCGGCCGAGGAGCTTTCGCTGCACCTCCAGACATTGGCGAAAAACGGCCTCGGCTTCCTTGAATTTGCCCGCTTCGATCAGGGTGTCCCCGAGCCGGGACCGGTCGCGCCAGAGCCGCGGGTCGCGGTCTCCCAGGGCCTTCTGCTCGACGGCCAGCCCTTCCTGAAAGAGATGTTCCGCCCCCGCATAGTCTCCTTGCGCGCGCCGCAGATCCGCCAGCGCGAGGAGGGTGTCGGCCACGGTGAGGCCTCCGGGGCCTTCGACGCCACGGGCGATGGCGAGGGCTTCCTGGTGGAGCGCCGCGATCTCGGGTGCGGCGGCGGGCGAGACGCCTTTGTCGGCGAGAGTCCTGCCGAGAGCATTGAGGGTCGTGGCCACGGCGAGGTCGCCGTCGCCCTGCCGGCGCCGGCGGATGGCCAGGGCCTCGCGCAGATGCGCTTCCGCGCCGGCGCGGTCGGAGCGCTCGTTGCGCAGCCCGGCCAGGTGCTCCAGGCTCTCCGCCACTTCCAGGGAGTGGGGGCCGAAGATCCGGCGGCGCAGAGCGAGGGAACGCTTGAGGAGCGGCTCCGCCTCGTCATAGCGTCCCAGACCGAGGTTGACCTCACCGATCGCGTCCATCATGGCGGCTTCCACGTCCGGCTGGCCGGAAAGCTGGCGCGAGATGCGGCCCGCCCCCTGGTCGAGAATTTCACGCGCCGTGAGTCTCTCTCCCTGGGTATGATACGGATCGGCCTGCTTGAAGGTGTCGACCAGGAACGACAGGGCGTAGCGCGCCTTGTCTCGTTCCTGGGCGAGCTGCCGTCCCTGGGCGACCAGGCTCGCCACGAAGACCGCCATGAGCACGATCACGACGGCGGTTGCCGAGGCGGCGGTGCGGTGGCGCCGCAGGAGCTTCCGCGTCCGGTAGCGAAGCGTGTCGGGACGTGCCATGACGGGGAGGTCCTGGAGGTGCTTCTCCAGGTCCCTTCCGAGCGCCGCCGCCGAGCCGTAGCGCCGCCGGGCCTCTTTGCGCAGCGCCATCAGGACGATGTTGTCGAGGTCTCCCTGGAGCCGGTGACGCAGGGTCTGGGGCCTGGTCTTGCGGGCTTGCGCAATGTCCTCCGCGCTCGGCGGTCCGTGCCGGAACAGGGCGATGCTGGGGCGCTCCGCCTCCTGCTCGCAGATGGCGCGTTCGATCTCGTAGGGCACGTCCGTCGTGGCGAGGAAGGGGGTGCGGCCCGCGAGCAGCTCCGCGAGGAGGACGCCGAGAGAGTAGACGTCGCTCGCCGTGGTGATCGCGTCGCCGCGGACCTGTTCGGGGCTGGCGTAGCTGGGAGTCATCATCCGCAGCCCGGTCCGCGTCTGCTGCACGGCGCCGTCGGGCTCCGGCGCGAGCCGTTTGGCGATCCCGAAATCCAGCAGCTTGGGCTCCCCCTCGGGCGTGACCAGGATGTTCGCCGGCTTGAGGTCGCGATGGACCAGCAGGTTCTGATGGGCGTGCTGGACGGCGGCGCAGATCTTCTGGAAGAGGGCGAGCCGCTGGTCGACGGTCAAGCGGTGCCGGTCGCAGTATTGATCGACCGGGAGCCCGTCGATCAGCTCCATGATCAGATAGGGGCGGCCGTCTTCCGTGCTGCCGCCGTCGTACAGACGGGCGATGTTGGGATGCTCGAGGCGGGCCAGGATCTGCCGCTCGGCGATGAACCGGTGGTAGGACTCGGTGCTCGCCAGGCCGGAGCGGAGCACCTTGATGGCGACGTCGCGCTGATAGTGCTCGTCCTCCCGGCGGGCGAGATAGACGGTGCCCATGCCGCCGCTGCCGATCTTCCGCACCAGCCGGTAGGGGCCGAGTCTGCCTCCCTCCTCCCGATCGTCGAGCGCGAGCTCCAGCAGCTCGCCCGGCATGTCGGCCAGGAAGCGCGACCCGTCCTGGTCGGCCGCGAGCAGTCGCTCCACCTGCCGCCGGAGAGCGGTGTCCCCGGCGCACGCGACGGCAAGGAACGCCGGCCGCTCCGCCGGCGGTCTGTCCAGGGCCTCTTCGAAAAGGCGGTCCACGTCGCGCCATCGCTCGGGGTCCATCGCTCCTCCTTGATGGATCATGCGCCGTTCATCGGATTTGTCTGCAACCTGCTGTAGAGCCAGGCCCTGGCGCGCCGCCATTCGCGGCTCACGGTCTCGACCGAGACCCCAAGCTGCCCGGCGATCTCGTCGAGGGTGAGCCCGCCAAAGAACTTCAGCTCCACGATGGTCGCCTTGCGCGGGTCGACTTTTTCGAGCCCTGCGAGCGCCTCGTCCAGGGCCTCCAGGTCAGGGCTCTTCTCCACGGCCGGATCGGCCATCTCAAGGAGGGTGATCTTCTCGGACAGGCCTCCCCGCTTGGCCCGGTTGCGGCGGCGGGCGTGGTCGACCAGGATACGCCGGATCAGGTGCGCCGAGAAGGCGAAGAAGTGGGAGCGGCTCGGCCACTCCAGGCCGGCCTGCCCGACGAGACGCATGTAGGCCT
Source organism: Thermoanaerobaculia bacterium (assembly GCA_036264355.1). Lineage (GTDB taxonomy): Bacteria > Acidobacteriota > Thermoanaerobaculia > Multivoradales > UBA5704 > UBA5704. The sequence goes on along the minus strand of DATARD010000245.1, from coordinate 62,949 downwards.
CGTGCACGATGGCCGTCGCCTGGAGCGTGTGAGCCTCTCTCTCCCGGCGGAGCTGGCGGGAGGCGATGCGGCGCAGCTCTTCATAGATCAGGGGGAGGACTCGCTCGGCGGCCTCTTCGTCTCCTGAGCTCCATTTCGTGAGGAGCTGGGTGATCGTTTCTTCGCTCACTTCACTATCGTGTGCTGGAATCCCATGGAACGTTTCACTGCTCGGGGGGAAGATCCAAAAAGAAGTCCATCAGCTCCGAGGAGGAGTTCGCCATCTCGACCTGGAGGCGTTCGATGCGCTGGGTCAGATAGTTGAACATCCAGGCGGCGGGGATGGCGACGATGAGGCCGAAGGCGGTGGTCGCCAGCGCTTCGGCGATGCCCTGCGAGACGGTGGTGAAGCCGCCGGCTCCGGCTTTGCCGATGCTCTGGAAGGCGTGCATGATGCCGACCACGGTGCCGAAGAGGCCGATGAACGGAGCGGTGGTGGCGATCGTCGCCAGGCTGCCGATGCCGCGCCGCAGGTCGGCGCTGGTGAGGAGGGACGAGCGTTCGAGCGCCCGCTCCGCCGCTTCCAGCACCTCGGAGTTGGTCAGCACGCCTTTGGACTTCTTGCGCTGGAAGGTCGAGAGGCCGGCGGCCACGACGCGCGCCAGGTGGCTGTGCGGAAAACGGCCCGCGGCTTCCAGGGCGTCGCGCATCCAGTCCGCCTCGCGGCTGGTCGCCAGGGTGCGGGCGAATTCGAGCGACTGCCGCCGCGCCCGGTGCAGTGCGATCAGGCGCTCGGCGGAGACTCCGAGGGACCAGACCGACAGCATCGCGAGCGCGCAGAGAACCACGATGCTGGTGACGCCGAGCCCTTCCATCCCCAAGGCTTTAAGATCGATGGACGTGATTGCGAAGAGCATGCTGCACCTCCCCAAATCGGACGTTGGATCGATTCCGCCCGACCCCCCGGGGCCGGGGCGGAAGATGTGCTCGGGAGCGCTCCCCTTCAACGCTTAGAGGGAGGCCGGCGGATTTTGGTTCCCCCGCCGGGCGTTCCGGGGAGAATCGGATATCATCGCCGCGATGAGGCTCTCGGCGCTCTCGATGCAGGTGGCTGACGCTCTGCGGGTCATTGTCCCGGCGGGTCTGGCCTTCCTGGTGGCCGTGGTCCTGGACCGGCAGAGCGCCCGCAAGGGGCTGTCGCCTCCGGGGTTTGTGGTGCCCTGGCGGCGCTCCCTCGCCACCGCCTGCATCGCTGTCGTGCTGTGGATCGGCGTCACCCTGCCGCTCGGCGGGATCGGGAAGGTGGCTCCGGTTCCCGACTTCGCCGCCGTTCCCACGCCGCAACTCTTCCTGCTCCATGCCCTGATGACCGGGGCGGTCCTCGCCTGGTTCTTTCTCGGGTTTGCCGGCGTGCCGGCGCGGCGGCCGGTGGCGGTGCTGCCGCTGCCGGTACCGAATCCGGAGCCGTCCGAGCGGGTGATCGAGGGGGAGGTCGAGGGCGTGGCGGGTGAGCCGGTGGTCGATTCGCCGCGCATCGCGATGGAGCAGGGCGCGGCGGACGCGGTGTTTCCCTATGCGCCGCCGGGCACGGTGTCGGCCCAGGCACCGCTGGCGGCGGCTCCGGAGCCGCCGCCGTCTCTGCCGCCGGTTTCCCTGGGCCGCCGGTTTGCCGAGCAGCTCGGCCTCGTGGCGCCCAACGTGCCGCGGGAGATCGGTCTCGGCGTGCTCCTCGGGATCGCTGCCTGGGTGGTCGTGCTGAGCGGGATGATGGCGATCGGCGGCGTGCTCTACGCGCTGGGCGGCGACAAGGCCATTCCCAAGGCGCCGCCGGCGATGGTGTCGTGGATCGCCGCGCTGCCGATCCTGGTCCGCCTGTCCATCAGCCTGTCGGCGGGGGTCGTCGAGGAGGGGTTCTTCCGCGGCTTCCTGCAACCGCGGGTGGGGATCGTGCTGTCCTCCTCGCTCTTCGTGCTGGCGCATTTTTCGTATGGCCAGCCGTTCATGCTGATCGGCATCACCCTCCTGTCGCTGATCTACGCCTACCTGGTGCGCTGGCGCCAGACCATCTGGCCGGCCATCGCGGCGCATGCGCTGTTCGACGGCGTGCAGCTCCTGGTGGTGATCCCCGGCGCGCTCAAGCTGATGCAGACCCAGGTCCCCAAGGCGGCGGCGTGGCTGGGGTTCTGCTAGACTCCCGCCGAGAGAACCGGAACCCATGGCCGACGAACACTGCTTCCATCTCGACCTCGGCAGCCGCTTCGAGAACATCGAGCTGGTGCAGGTCGTGCTACGGGAAGCGCTGGTGCGGTTCGGCATGGACGAGGACGCCCGGCACTGGGTGGACGTGGCGGTGCGCGAGGCGATCGCCAACGCCATCAAGCACGGCAACGCGCAGAACCCCGAGAAAAAGGTGCACGTCGACCTGTCTCTCGACGGCGACGAGCTGGTGATCCGCATCGGCGACGAGGGGACGGGATTCGATCCGGCCCAGATCCACGATCCGTTGGCTCCGGAGAACCTGTTGCGGCCGAACGGACGCGGTATCTTCTACATGAAGAGCTTCATGGACGAAATTCACTACGGGACCCGGCCGGGAGGAGGCACGGAGGTGACATTGAAGAAGAAGGTCACCCGTGCGCAAGAGACACCCTGAAGGTCACCGTGAGGAGGGAACCAAATGGATGTGAAGAAGCGGGAAAAGGGCGGCGCCACGATCCTCGACCTCAAGGGGAAGATCACGATCGGAGCCGGCGAGATCGCTCTCCGCAACGCCGTGCAGGACGCGATCAACAGCGGCGCGAAGAACATCGTCATCAACATGTCGGGCGTGACGACCATCGACTCCTCGGGCGTCGGCGAGCTGGTGAGCGCCTACACCACCACCATGAACCGGGGCGCCAAGCTGAAGCTCGCCTGCCTGCCGAACAAGGTGCAGGACATCCTGGTGATCACCCAGCTCATCACCGTGTTCGACGTCTTTGACACCGAGGACGAGGCCGTCGCCTCCTTCTCCTCCTGATCCCCGCTCGGGCGCTCAGCCGCGCGCTCTCGCCGGCGGTCTCTCCGTCCTCGCCGGACGGGTCGACCGCCGGCTCCCCGAGCTTTTGCCGCGGCCCGAGGAACGCCCCGCTCCCGTCCACCGGGCCATGGAGTACGCCCTCACCGGTCCGGGCAAGCGGGTGCGGCCGGTGCTCACGCTGATGGTGGCGGAGCTGTTCGGCGAGCGCTCCAGCCAGGTTCTTGACATGGCGTGCGCCGTCGAAATGGTGCACGCCTGCTCGCTGATCCTCGACGACCTGCCGTCGATGGACGACGCCAGCCTGCGGCGCGGCCGTCCCACCACCCACAAAGTGTTCGGCGAGAGCGTCGCCCTGCTCGCTTCGCTGGCGCTCCTCAACCGCGCCTACGCGCTGGTCGCCGAAAGCGCCAACCGCCTGTCGCTGCGCCGCTACACCGCCGAGGACATGGTGCACCATCTCGCCGCCGCCATCGGCAGCGACGGGTTGATCGGCGGCCAGGCGCTCGACCTCCTGTCGCGTCCGGAAGAGACCGACCTGGAGCTGCTGGAGTACATCCACAGCCACAAGACCGGCGCGCTGTTCATGGCCGCCGCCGAGCTGGGAGCCATGGCCGCCGACGCCCGCCGGCGCGATCTCGAAGCAGTCTCCCGCTTCGCCAAGAACCTCGGTCTGGCTTTCCAGATCGCGGACGACCTGCTCGACGTCCTCGGCACGCCGGAGGTGACGGGAAAAGACACCGGCCAGGACGCCGCCAAGGTGACCTTCGTGAAGCTCCTCGGCGTGGCCGGCGCGCAGGCGCTGGCGGAAGAGCTGCTCGGCTTCGCGGTGGCCTCGCTCGATCCGCTCGGCCGCCGGGCCGACCCGCTGCGCGAGCTGGTCCGCTTCGTCAGCGCGCGCTCGCACTGAGCTGGTCTCTTGAGGAGAGAGGGGGGCTTGCGCCCGCGTGGTATCATGGCCGCCGCGTCCGGTCCCGGCCGCCAGAGATATCCGTCCGCAGTCTGCAAGGTCTTGTAAGACTACGAATCCTGCTGAGTCTTGTTTGATAAGGAGGCTTCCTCTTGAGCCGTTTCCCAGGCGTCGATCTTCTGGAGCTCGATGCGCTCCTCAGTGAAGAGGAGCGGCTGGTGCGCGATACGGTGCGCGCGTTCGTCGATGACAAGGTCAAGCCGATCATCGAGGAATGCCACCGCGACGGCCGCACCCCGCTCGAGCTGGTGCCCACCATGGGCGCCCTCAACCTCTTTGGTGCCAGCATCTCCGAATACGGCCTTCCCGGCCTGGGCGGCGTCGCCTACGGCCTCATCATGCAGGAGCTGGAGCGCGGCGACTCGGGTCTGCGCAGCTTCGTCTCCGTGCAGAGCTCGCTGGTCATGTACCCGATCTACGCCTTCGGCTCGCAGGAGCAGAAGGACCGCTGGATCCCCCGCCTCGCGACCGGCGAGGCGATCGGCTGCTTCGGTCTGACCGAGCCCTACTTCGGCTCCAACCCCGGCGGCATGCGCACCACCGCGAAGAAGGTGGGCAACGAATGGGTGCTGAACGGCTCCAAGCAGTGGATCACCAACGGCACGTTGGCCGACGTGGCGGTGGTCTGGGCGAAGACGAACGACGGGACCGGCGCTGGCGGAGACATGGGCATCCGCGGTTTCGTGGTGGAGAAGGGGACCCCCGGCTTCACCTCGTCCGATCAGCACGGCAAATTCTCCCTGCGCGCTTCGACCACCTCGGAGCTGGGCTTCCAGGACTGCCACATTCCGGCGGAAAACCTGCTGCCCAAGACGACCGGTCTCAAGAACGCCCTGATGTGCCTCAACCAAGCGCGCTACGGCATCTCCTGGGGTGGCGTCGGCTCGGCGATGGAGACCTTCAACACCGCGCTCCAATATTCCAAGGAGCGCATCCAGTGGAACGGCCAGCCGATCGCCTGCCATCAGCTCGTCCAGGAGAAGCTCGCCTGGATGGCGACCGAGATCAGCAAGGGGCAGCTCCTCAATCTGCAGCTCGGCCGCCTGAAGGACAACGGGCGCCTCAAGCACTGGCAGATCTCGATGGGCAAGCGCAACAACGTCTGGCTCGCCCGCGAGTGCGCCAAGCTGGCGCGCGAGATCCTGGGCGCCAATGGCATCGTCGACGACTACCCGGTGATCCGCCACATGCTCAACATCGAGTCGGTCTACACCTACGAAGGCACGCACGACATCCACGGCCTGATCATCGGCGAGGCGCTGACCGGCATTGCCGCGTACAACGCGCCCGAGCGTTCCGAGAAGGCGGCCCAGGAGAAAGAGCAGGCGCAGCCGGCGACCGCGGGGAGCGCGCGCTGATGGCGCTCGACCATCTCCTCGAGCAGGACTTCATCCGCGTCACCGAGCAGGCGGCGATCGCCGCCGCGAAGACCATGGGCTTCGGCGACCGCCGCCACTCCGACCAGGTGGCCGTCGAGGCGATGCGCCACGAGATGGACTCGCTGATGATGGATGGCCGCGTCGTCATCGGCGAAGGCGAGCGCGACAAGGCGCCCATGCTCTACGTCGGCGAAGAGGTGGGTGCCCTGCGCGGCCAGGACGGCGCCACGGCGGTCGACATCGCGGTCGATCCGCTCGAAGGGACGAACCTGTGCGCCACCGGCTCGCCGGACGCCATCGCCGTGCTCGCCGCCGCCGAGCGCGGCGGCCTCCTCTTCGCGCCCGACGTCTACATGGACAAGATCGTCGTCGGCCCGACGGCGCGCGGCAGCGTCCACATCGACGCGCCGGTCGCCGAAAACCTGCGCAACATCGCCAACGCTTTCGGCCGTAAAGTCAGCGACCTGACGATTGTCGTGCTCGACCGGCCGCGCCACGACCAGCTCATCGCCGACATCCGCGCCGCCGGCTCGCGCATCCGGCTGATCTCCGACGGCGACCTCTCGGCGGGTATCTCGGCCGCCGTCCGCGGCACCGGCGTGCATGCGGTGATGGGCATCGGCGGCGCTCCCGAGGGGGTGATCACCGCCGCGGCCATGCGCTGCCTCGGCGGCGAGATCCAGGCCCGCCTCAAGGCCACCGACGACGAGCAGCAGGAGCGCGTCAAGAGCATGGGGTTCCACGACCTGTCCCGGATCTACAAGACCGAAGACCTGGCGCCGGGCCATGAGATCCTGTTCAGCTCCACCGGCGTCACCGACGGCGAGCTGCTCCGCGGCGTCCGCTTCTTCGGCGGCGGCTCGCGCACCTCCACCCGTTCATGTCCCTGTCGCGGCGGATCATCCGCTTCGTCGACACCATCCACCGCGAGCAGATCACCACCCCGGTGCGGTTCCTCTGATGATCAAGCCGGACCACTGGATCCGCCGCTGGGGGCAGAACGGCGGTGTCACCCCCTTCCAGCCGGACCAAGTCAACTCGGCCAGCTACGACGTGCGGGTGGGCGACCACTGGATCTGCCCGACCCGCGACCCGGAGGAGTTCCGCGCGCCGCACGTCAAGCTCTTCCCCGGCGAGGTCGTGCTGGCTTCGACCATGGAGTACGTGCGTATTCCGCGCAACGTGGCCTGCGACCTGAAGCTCAAGTCGACCCTCGGCCGGCTGTGGATCAACCACTCCCTGGCCGGCTGGTGCGACCCCGGCTTCGAGGGGGAGATCACGCTGGAGCTGCAGAATCTCGGCCCGCAGCCGTTCATCCTGGAGGCGGGCCGGCGGATCGCCCAGCTCATCTTCATTGCAATGGAGTCGGAGCCCGAGGTCGCCTATGGCGAGCCGGGGTCCCGCAGCCACTACCAGGGGCAAAAGGGGACGACCCCCGCCCGCGAATGACGATTTCGTCGTGGCGTTTGCGATTTCCGGCAGGTCCGCACTTCGCCAGTATTCGCAACGGTCTATAATCCCTCGGGTCATATGGGCATCGTTGGGAACCTCAAGACGATGCAGCTCGAAGAGCTGCTCCAGTGGCTCTCCCTGAGCAAGAAGACCGGTACGCTCGAAATCAACCACAATCAGCTCGTCAAGAAGATCTATTTCCGGGACGGTCTCATCGTCTCCTCCTCCTCCAACCGTCCGGAGGAGTACCTCGGCCACTTTCTGGTGAGCCACGGCCTGATCGGCGACGACACCCTCACCGAGGCGGTCAAGCAGCAGAAGCAGACCCAGGTGCTGCTCGGCAAGATCCTGGTCAACCAGGGAGCGCTGACCGAGGAGAGCCTGCACCAGATGCTCCGCCTCAAGACCGAGGAGAGCATCTACGACGTCTTCTACTGGGAAGAGGGCGACTTCCAGTTCCTCGACGACGTGCTCCCCGAGAGCGCCATGGTGATGATGTCGCTCGACGTGACGGGCATCCTGATGGAGGGGGTGCAACGGGTCGACGAGTTCCGGCGCATCCGCAAGCTGATCCCCAACCAGCAGGCGACCCCGGTGGTCATCGCCGAGCTGAACTACGAGGACCTGGACGCCGGCGAGAGACAGATCCTCGATCTGGTGGACGACGAGCGGACGGTCGAAGAGATCCGCATCGCGACCCATTCGAGCGAGTTCCACGTCTGCCGCATCCTCTACCGGCAGTGGCAGGAGGGGCGGCTCAAGGTGGTCAAGGCGCGCGGCGCCCGCAACCTCACCGGCGCCATGGCGGCCATTTCGTCCGTGACCAGCGCTTTCGCCTCTCCGCTGCCGACCGCTCCGCCCACCGCCACCTCGCTGGTGGACGCCGCCAGGCAGTTCCTGGCGCAGAAAAACTTCGAGCCCGCCCTGCGCCACCTGCGGGCGGCGCGCTGCCTGGAGCCGGAGAACCAGGACATCGGGGATCTCCTCTCCTCGACCGAGAGGGGCATCCGCGACGCCGTCGAATCGAGCGGTGTGCGCCTCTCCTCGATCCCGCAGCTCGCCGTCAGCTTCGAGCAGCTCACCAGCTCGAAGATCTCGCCGCAGGAGGGCTTCATGCTGACTCGCATCAACGGCAGCTACGACATCCAGTCGATCCTCAAGATCACTCCCATGCCGGCGCTCGACGCTCTGCTCCTCTTCTGGAAGCTCTCGAAGGAAGGATTCGTCACGCTGAAGGCCGGGAAGGGGCGGTAAAAGCTGCCCTCCTATCCCATCCGTGGTCGCGAAACGTGCCCGTTCCCACGCACCGCGAACCGCAGTGGCCAGGCCGCCGCCTCTCCCGCGTAATCGACGCCGATGCGCGGACCGGCCGCGACGGCTTCCGCCGCGACCGGCTCACCGCGGGTGATCGACAGCGGCGAGCTGTTGAGGAGCACGCCGTCGAGCGCGCGGTCGACGGCGAGGGCCTGGCAGAGCTTGCCGGGGCCGCCGGCCAGGTCGCCGGGCCGGGGCCGGCGGGTCCAGCCGCGGTTCTCGATCATCCGCTCCTCTCCCTCGACCGGCTCGCCGGCGCGCAGCAGGACCGCGCCGCCGCTCTCCGCCTTGCCGGTCACCGCGTTCAGGCACCAGTGCATGCCATAGATGAAGTAGACATAGGCGTGGCCGCCGGGGAGGTAGAGGCTCTCGTTGCGCGGCGTCCGCCGGCCTCCCCAGGCGTGACTGGCGCGGTCGGGCTCTCCGAGATAGGCTTCCACTTCGACGAGACGCAGGACGAGCCGCTCGCCGCCGAGCTCGCGCACCACACGCACCAGATAGCGTCCCAACAGGTCGCGGGCGACGGTTTCAGCGGGCCGCCGGTAAAAGGAGAGTGGGAGGGGACGAAAACGGCTCACGGCCGGATATCATGGCACGTCACTTGCTCTTGACGTTTGATCGACTTCCCATTGGAGGAACCGCGCGATGGCCGTCGATCCGCTCCCTCTCTATAGCAATCCAAACGTTCTCTCTGTTTTCCCTGATCTTCCGCCGCTTTTCGCGGCTCTCCCCGAGCCGTTCGCAGCGGCTTACGATCCCGCGGCTCCCTGGGCGCTTCTCGGCGACTCCCTCGATGCGATCCTCGCCGCGTTGCCCTCGAGCCAAATTGACATCCGCCTCTCGCCGGATGTGCACATTCTGGGCGATCGGATCGTCATCGGCGCCGGGACCCACATCCATCCCGGCGCGGTAATCGAGGGGCCGGTGTGGATCGGCCGCGACGTCGAGATCCGGCCGGGGGCCTATCTGCGCGGCGGCATCTGGATCGGCGACGGCTGCGTGGTGGGCGCGAGCACCGAGCTGAAGCGGGCCATCCTGTTTCCCGGCGCCAAGGCGCCACACCTCAACTACGTCGGCGACTCGATCCTCGGCGCCGGCGTCAACCTCGGCGCCGGAACGATCCTCTCGAACTTCCGCCACGACGGCGGCGAAGTGCGCATCGGCCGGCTCGGAACCGGCCGCCGCAAGCTGAGCGCCATCCTGGGCGACGGCGTGATGACCGGCTGCAACTGCGTCGTCCACCCCGGCGTCGTCGTCGGTCGCGGCACCCAGATCTACCCCGGCGTGCAGCTTCGCTCCGGCATCTACCCCGAGAAGAGCATCGTCAAGCTCCGGCAGAAGCTGGAAATCGTGCCGCTGGAGTAGGGATCACAGCCGCGGCCGCGGGAACGCCTTGGTGGTGGTGAGATCCTTGCCGTCGGTCGGAAAGGTGACGACCATCAGCGTGCGGTCGTCGTCCGGAGGCGCTTCGCCGCTGAAGGCTTCGACGCTCGCGAAGATGGCTTCGACGACCTCCTGGGCGCTGCGCCCTTGGGCGTCCCGCGCGACCCGGAGCAGGCGGTCGGTGCCGTACTCCTCCACCGGATCGCCCTCCTTCTCCCGCCCTGTCGTCTCACAGATGCCGTCGGTGTAGAACACCAGCATGTCGCCCGGCTTCATGATCACGAAGCCGCGCTCGTAGGTCGCTCCCGGCAGCGGGCCGAGCACCGGACCGCCCTCTTCCATGAAGCGGACCGTGCCGTCGACCGCGAGATGGAACGGCGGCGGGTGGCCGGCGTTGACATAGATGAAGACGCCGTTGAGCTCGAGCTCGCCGTAGAACATGGACACGAAACGGCTGGTCAGCGTGCTCTGGTGGATGATGTTGTTCATCCGCTCCACCGTGCGCACGATCTTGAAATCGCGGGCGAGCCCCATGCGCAGACCCATGTAGATGTCGCGCACCTGAAGCGCCGCGGGCAGGCCGTGGCCGGAGACGTCGGCGATGGTCAGGCCGAGGATCTTCTGGGTCACTGGAATGAAATCGTAAAAATCGCCGCCCACCGCTTCCATGGGATCGGAGCGGCCGGCGAGGTCGAAGTGACCGTAGGTCGGCGCGCGGCGGGGGAGGATCGAAGCCTGGATCTTGCGCGCCTCGGCGAAGATCCCCTCCATGCGCTCGCGCCGGATCTTCTGGTTCAGGCTGTGGCGCAGGATGCCGAGGGAGAAGAGGATGTCGTCTCCCCGGTCCTCGGAGTCTACGTCGAAGGCCAGGATGTACTCCTCATCCCCGACCTCAATGGCGACGAACTGGCGGACGCCGATCAGGTCCTCGAAGCTCTTGTCCATCCGCGCGTCGTCGGCGCTCATGTAGACCGCGCCCTCTTCCAGCACGAGTTGGATCGGCGGATAGGAGAGCGGCACCTTGAGCCCGCGGGGCACTTCCTTGGCGTCGCCGAAGACGGCCTGCAGGACATACGCCTGGCCGCGGCGTTGATACAGCCGGCCACCATAGATACCGAGCTCGTCACGGAACTTGACGATGATGATTTCGAGCAGCGAATGGATGGTGGTCCCGACATCCTCCGCACGGTCCATGGCGGCGACGACCTGCTCGACCTTCTTCATCAGGCCGCGGTAGTTGACCGGGCGCACGTCCGTGATCAAGGGCACTCCTCCCGTCTCTTGGCCTGAAGGATAACGCGAAAGAGGCTTAACTACCCATTATCGATCAGGGCCATGACGATCCGGTCCTGCGCGCCGTGGGCGTCGCCGCCGACGCGGTTGAACAGGAGAGAGAAAGCGTAGGATTTTCCCGACACCGCCTTGGCATAGCCGGAGAGGGCCGAGACGGCCTCCAGCGTGCCGGTCTTCGCCAGCACGTTGCCGCGGTAGGGCGGCACGCCGAAGCGGTACTTCCAATGGCCGTTGTCCTCGCCGCCGTAAGGAAGCGACTGGGCGAACTCGCGGCCGGCGGGATGGTAGTACATGTGGCGGAGCAGAGTAGTGAGCGCCCGCGGCGGAAACCGGTTGTCGCGGCTCATGCCCGAGCCGTCCGCCATGGTGAAGGAATTCGCCGGGATTCCGAGGTTGACCGCGAACTCGCGGATCGCGCGCACTCCTTCTTTCCAGCTCCCTTCCTGGCAGCGGGTGGCGCCGATCTTCTTGGCCAGCGTCTCGGCGTAATAGTTCTGGCTCCGCTTGTTCGTCACGTCGATCACCGACACCAGGTCGCTGCGGTGCACCGCGACCCGCTCCCACACCGCGCCGGGGAGCTGCGGCACCTGGTGCAGTTGGCCGGTCACCTCGATCCCCTCCTCCGCCAGCGCCGCTTTCAGGGCACGGCCGAAGTAGTCGACCGGATCGGGCACCGTCACCCAGGTGTCCGACGGACCGGAGCCCTGCGACAACGAGCCGCGCACCACGATCGTGTCGCCCGTGCGGGCGACGATCAGGCGCGAGCCGCGGCCGTTCGTCGTGCGGGCGGTGTTGTCGATGCGCACCACCCCCGGCAGGTCGGGGATCAGCTCCACGGTCGCCAAACCGCCGCTGCGTCCCGGCGAGACGCGCACCATGATGCAGTCGTCATTGAACGACAGAGCGTCGATCGGCGCCTCGTACCAGCGGGTGAGCTGGTCGTGCGGCCAATCGGGGTGGATGCGCAGCGGCTCGAACAGACCGTGAGCGAGCCAGAGGTCGCCATGCACCGTGCGCACGCCGCGCGCATGCAGCGCCGCCGCCCACGGGCGGAAGGCACCATAGGAATCGCCGTCGTAGTCGCGCCCCGAGATGTGCGGATCGCCGCCGCCGATGACTCCCAGGTCCCCCTCGAGCACTCCGTCGTGCACGCTGCCGCGCGACACGAAGCGGGTCTCGAACATGTAACCCGCGCCGAGAGTGTCGAGCGCCGCGGCGGTGGTGAACAGCTTGCTGTTCGACGCGATCATCCGCGGCTCGTCGGCGTTGTACGCGTAGATCGTCTCGCCGGTCGCCAGATCGACGATGTGGACGCCGAGCGCCGCGGTCACCTGCAGTGCGCGCCCCACCTCCTGGTTGAGAGCGTGCGCGAGCTGCGGCGAGCCGGACGTCACGGCCGCGACCGGCATCGCGACCGCCGCGGGCCTGCGGACCGCCGCATGCGACTTCCCGGCCGATCTCCTGGCGTGCCTCCGGGACGGCTTGCGGGCTCCCAGCGACAGCACGAGCAACGGCAACAGCAGCAGGATGACGAGAAACTTTCTGGTATGCGTGCGGAGCTGCAACGACTCCTCCTGCCTTAGTGAGCGGCCAGATACTTGTCGAACCATTCGACGACGGACACCGTCGACTTCACCCGGTTCGGCGTCTTGCGAAAGCCGTGCCCTTCATCCGGGAAGAGCACGAGATCGACCGCCACACCGCGCTTCTTGAGCGTCTCCACCACCTGTTGCGCCTCGACCACCGGCACATTCGTGTCGTTGGCGCCATGCAGCACGAGGGTCGGCGCCTTGATGCGGTCGAGCTTGTGGATCGGCGACAGGCTGGCGAGGAGGTCCTTCTGGGTGACCGGATCGCCGTATTCGACCGTGGAGATGGCCGCCATCCACGGCTGGGTGTGGGCGAAGAACGTCTCGAAGTTCACGATGCCGAAGAGATCGGCGCCGGCGGCGAACGTGTCCGGAAACTCGGTGAGGCCGGCGAGCGTCATGTAGCCGCCGTACGAGCCGCCCATGATGCCGATCCGCTGCGGGTCGGCGATCTTGCGCGCCACCAGGACGTCGACGCAGTCCTTGATGTCCCTGACCCCCTCGACGCGGAGCGGTCCGTTGTCCAGGTTGACGAACTTCTTGCCGAAGCCGGACGAGCCGCGGACGTTCGGCGCGAAGACCGAGATACCGCGCGAAAGGAGCGCCTGGTACGTCGAATTGAACCCGGGCCGCTCCTGGCTCTCGGGTCCGCCATGGAAGCTCAGCACCACCGGTCCCGGCTTCGTCTCCCCCGGCAGGCGGTAGAGCCAGCCGGACAGCTCCAGGCCGTCGTGCGCCGGAAACTTCAGCAGCTCCGGGGTGATCAGCGCGTCGAGGACCACCCCGGCATGCGGGCTGAACGTGACCTGCCGCGGCGCGCTCCAAGCGCCTGACCCCGCGCGGTCGAGCACCCAGACATCGGACGGCCGGGTGGATCCGGAGATGCTCATCGCGAGCTTCGAGCCGTCGGGAGAGAAATTCAGCCCGCCGAGGATACCGCCGGGCATCGCGGGCCCGGGTGTGGAGGTGCCGGTCGCGAGATCGAGGAACGCGAGCTCGTCCTTGCCGGCGACGTTCCACACCAGGGCGGCCGTCTTGCCGTCGCGCGTCATCTCATAGCTGTCGAGATCGGCGTCATCGCGGCCGATCACCGTCTCGAGCTCGCCGGGGCGGCCGAGAGCGTCGATCTTCACCCGTGCCAGAGCCTTGCGGTCGCGCCCCTTGTCCGAGAGGAAATAGATCGTCGAATCGCCGGCGAAGTGGGCGTCGCCGAAATTACCCGGCCCCTCGTGCGGCGTGAGCAGATTGTCGGCCCGTGTCTTGAGCCCCACCACATAGATATTGCTGTCGCTCCGGCTCCGCACCCGGGTGACCACCCCGAAGCGCCCCTCGGGACTGGTATCGCTCAGCGTGCCGACCCCCTTGTTCACCGCGGCGAGCTGCAATCGTCCCATTTTGAGGTCATAGACGTAGGAATCGAGAGACGCGGCATCGGCGCGGCTCGACGAAAGAAGCAGCAGCTTCCCATCCGGGCTCCACCCCGTCAGCCGGTTGTTGACCGCCCCCCCTTCCGTCAACCGGCGCATCGCCTGCCCATCCGGCCGCACCGTGTAGACCTGCTCATTGAGCCCGCCGCCCGGAGCCAGGGAGAACGCCAGAAGGTCCGGATCGGTGGGAGACCACATCACACCCGTCACCTGATCATCCACCGCCGTCACCAGGCTCGGCCATCCGGACCCATCGCTCGCCACCGTCCACACCTGGGGCAACCCGCCCAGATTGCACAACACCACCAAGCGCTTCCCATCCGGAGAGAAGCTCGGCGTCGAGCACGATCCGATCTTGGCCATGCGGACGACCATCTCCTCGAGGTCCGAAGCGGCGGCCGGGGCGGCGAGAAGAAACAGAATCAAGGCAAAGCGATGAAAGGATCGCATGGAGCCTCCTGACGGTAAGGCAGGCGTAGTGTACCCGACCGCGAGGCCTCTCGCTGGGAGCGCTGGCTTCCAGCCGGCCCGGTCGGCAGAGCCGACCGCAAAGCCACCAAGATTGCGCTCCCACGAACCGGTCCAGTTCCCAGACGACGGTGGAAAAAGTCCGGTGACCTGCATGGCTTCCCTTCCAAGCGCAGAGGTTAAGGGGAGTAGAACGTTATACCCAAGCGAGGGCTGCAGCAGTCTGGCCGATGTAGTCTCCTGCGCGGGGTTATCACAGTGCTGCCATGCTTCGTCGTAGTAGATTGTCATCCCGCCACTGAAATTTGCATTCGTGGTGCTCGGGCGCCGATCCGGCGGTTCGTCCGGCCCAGCGGCAAGGGGCACGCAGCCTGCGCCGGTGAGCCGCGAGGGACTCATGCCATTGATTCAGGCCGGCGCCTTCCGGAGTCGATTTGGCCAGCCTGCTCATGTGCCATCTGAATTTATGAATTAGCTCATGCCATGGTCTAAGCCATAGGTGGTTGGCGATCCACGCGCTCTCAGCTATGTGGGAGGCCTCGCTGGGAATCCTCGGTTACCGTAGTTGAGGAGTTTAATGCCGATCTCTTCGCATTGGCCAATTTCTCGAAGCGCTTCCGCAGGCGAGGGTATTGCCTAATCTGATCTCGAAATGAGCTATCGCTCAACATTCTCGCTCGTCTACGCTTGCCGAGGATAAACATGTATAGCGGGAGCGTCGCCGCGAGGATTCTCTCGTACCAGTCTTCCTTCCACCCGGCACTCCAGAAAAGCAATCCGTATAAAGCCCAAAACATACCGACAGGCCAGAACTCACGCCATTCGCCACCCAAGGGTAACAGAGCTGTGCAGGCCAACAAACCAAAGCACACAGTAGCCCCACCTAGCCATCGCAGTCGGAGCCTCGTCCTATTAGCCACATTCTTGAACTCTTTTCTCTTCGTTGTCCACTGCTGCAGAACCAAGCCAATCGCGTCGTGCCCCAAGCTGTAGCAACGAACAGATACTTTCGTGTCCAATCGGATCACGTCTACTCGCCGCAAGATGCGGGTCTCCTCACTCGCAAGGTGTTGCATCGCCCGTTCAAAGCCGATTCGGCAGTCCTGCTTTTCGGCGGCTATCAGCAACTCGTCCGCCGTTCGAACGTCGGTCGTCACTGTGCCATCCACTTGAGACTTCGCTAATTGGCAAAGCACGTCCTTCCAGCGGTCCACCTCGCTCGGAATTTCCGCATTGGGCAGCCGGTTTATGAGACACATGTCGGTCAGTACATGCTCAAGGTTCTCCTCCATCTGCCCTTCGACCCCTCCGAGCAAGAGGAAGTCCTCGTCACTGATGACCCAACCTATTCCAGGCTGCTTCTTCGTTTTTTGGTAAAGTCGGTCGCAGACTACTTGTAGTACGGGTAGGGTTCCACCTGCCAGGTTCTTCGAGAGAAGATCGCTAGCTATCTTCTGGGGAAGTCCCTCGGCGAAGGAGAACTTGTAGTGGTCATGGGGGCTGCCGTAGCCGAGGACATCCCCTTCACTTGTCGGTCGCTCGATTGCCCGCACGAGTTGCTGCTCAGTCAGGTCACCCAGCAGGTAATCGCGGATGTCCACAGGGTCGACATCCCACTGCCGCACCTTATTCTGAAATTTGCCATAGTACTCGGTGCGTAAAGCCACTAGAATTTTGAGATCAAAATCGGTCCGGCTGAAAGAATTAAGAAATTTGAAGAATTCTTCCCTTGCATCGTCTCCTTTCTTGCTTGGTTCTAGTGTGAGCACCTCCTCGCCTTGGTCCACGACTAATATTAAAGTTTTTGGCAGCTTAGAAGCGAGTTCATTCAGGAGCTCCGTCAAGAGTTCGGCATTGTTGCCGGCTTTCTCCAGGAACTCTTCACGGGTTCCATGCTTAGCTACAGCGAGCGAAAGCTTTATCGTGCGGATTCCTATGGGAGTTTCCATTTCAAAATCCCGACTTGCAAAGTCATGAAGGCCTTCGGCTAGCTTCATGAGAGGGCAGTCGGTCGATCGCACGAACAGTGCCTTGACTCGACGCTCGCCATCCTCGGGGATGAATTGAAAACCGGCATCTTCAAGGTAAGGAATAAGCCCTGCTCTCAAAAAGGACGACTTGCCGCAGCCCGTCGATCCATGAAGCAGCAAGATTCTCGTCGAGGAGAAGCCCAGGAGGTTGGCGCAGCCAACGACGTCGTGCTCCCGGCCGGCGAGCAGCGGAGCATCCTCTGGGCCGTAGTAGCTAAGCCCCTTGTATGGTTGAGCAGGCCAGCCCGGTTTTTGGCTCTCAGACAGCATCTGCGGACCTACATCACTCCGGTTCCGAGTTGGGTGAGTGAGAAATTTTCCTCGAATTCCAGTGCCGGCATTTCTGAAGGCAGAACCGCGAGCAAGGGATAGCAGTAAGTGCTGTAAGCGAGGCTCAGGGGCCAGTGCTGACGCCGTAGACGATCCATTATTGCAAGAATCGACTGGCCTTTACAGCAGAAGTAATAGAGGAAAGCTAATCCGAAGCGTAAAGCGAAAACATTTGGCACTTCGGTTTCGGTCCCAATGAATCCTGAGAATCCGGGAGCGCCAGCAGCCTCGAGAAAGCCGCCGCTTGGATCGCCCACTGCAGTCGAGCACCCGTTGAGGAAGACGAGACAGGAGGCTTCATGCTGACCGAGCCCGTTGCGACGTATGTTTAGTTTGTACTTCGCCATTGTCAATTCGTCGTCATCGCCTAGGGCAATAGTGTTTCCATTAGCATGGCAGTAGAAGTAGAGGAGATGGACGTCGCCGCCACTAGACTTCCAGAAATCGAACAGTTCTCGAGTGCTGTATTTAGGGTTCCAGAATCGAGACTGAACCGTCTCCCAAATCGCTCTGTCAGGTTCGCTCAAGACATCAAGCGCTGTTTCAAAGGCAGCTCTATTGACGGCTGCCAGAACCCTCAGGTTTTCCTGCGAGACATGCTCTTGCAATCCGAAGGGTAGCATTCGTGAATACATCGTCGACAGAGCATGCTTGAGGCACCAAAAATTTTGATAATGCTCAATGGTCGTGTCATCCGGCTCGCCGCTGAGTTGCGCGGGGTCGGTATCGTAGACAAGGCCCCAGGGGATATGGACACGGTTGTCAACGGAGAAGCTCATCCAGAAAAGTTTTCCCTCTTGCCTCTGCAGCCAGAGTCGGATCTCGTCACCACTAATCTCACTACCGATTTGGCTCAGAAACAGGGCGCCGTACAGATCGAACCCTGCTTGGGCCAAAGAATGTATAAGTGCCCCGCTTCTGGCGGCGCCCCCCCTCATGCTCTCTTTGACCAGATGGCTCAGCGCGGCGCGGACTCGCTGAGATACCTCGCTAACTACGCCGAGATCGATCAGATATGGAGGGAATTCCCATGACTTGCCGCTCCAGGCGACCTTAAGTGTGACAGAATCGTGCAAAGCGATCTTCACCCGGATAAAATCTCGATCGCTCAAATCAGTCATGACGACTTCTCTCTAAAGGTTGTGAATTTAGGCAGTCCAGTCGTCCCAGCGACTTCGATGTAGTTTAGCTGGTAAGGGAAGAGGCGGAACGAGTCGGAGCGTAGGATCGACCAGGGGCGCGGATCTTGGGAGTTGTCGAGCTGCCAGTAACGCATCCAGCACCCCGAGTTCATATATCCATCCTTCCAGCGGTCCTTTACGACCTCATGGGTGTGCCCCATTAGGACCGCCGCCACGCTGTGATCCTTTAGGATTTTGTCGGCCGCCCGGATTAGTTCCTCCGTCTCATCAACCAAGAACGCCTTACCCAGTTTCAGGGTGCCTGGCTCTCCAGAGAGGCTGAGATACGCGCTCTCATCGTCCGCAAAGGCGTCGAGCAATTGGAGGTTGTCAGCGAGGAACTCCATCGCGTGATCGAGGCGCTCCGGATCCCTTAGATAAAGGGTGAGCGGCCGGTCAAGGTCGAGACCGCGGGCGCGTAACTGACGAGCGAACTCCGCCCTCTCCGCTTCGGACATCTCCTTGACGAAGGTCGCAAGTGCCGACTGGCCCCCGTCTTTTGCAAGGCTCAACAACTCGCCGGGAGCGGTGACTGCCGTCCGCCCCAGATACCTCAGCATCGACCACACAGCAACGGCGGCCTTGATGGGGCCACGTCCGGGCACTAAGGCCGAGGCGCCAAAAATCCTCAGAAACCGGCTAAACGGCTTGACGTTATCGACGAAAGGATAAGAGTGATCCAGACCGTTGAGGAACCGAAGAAGGAAACGGGTACCAATGCATTCGTAGAGCCGCTTCTCACCTTGCCGGTCCACGAAGATCGGCGGGGAGAGAGTTGCCCAGCGGCTCTCGCCACCGACGAAGAAGCTATTGACGGGATCGTACTGGTGGCCGTGCTCTACCCAGATCCTCTCGAACTCGGGAGGCCGGTAGGTTCGCTCGAGCACGAAGCGGAGTTGATTCGATGCGCGGACACTCCCTCCGGAGATTCTAGCGGCCAGTGATTCCCGGACGCTGGGCCAGAACAGATCGGCATCGTGGTTTCCAGGAATGATGGTCAGCCGATTGTCGCTGCTCGATGCAAGCAACTCTGTCAGTGCCTGGAAGATGCGGGAGTGAGCTTGGCAGATCGACTCCAACTTTGTACGGGATTGCTCCTCGGTGAAGCATAGGGGAATGCCATCCCCCGATACCGACTCGAACTCCGAATCCTGCCAAGGAGATGCCTGGACAAAGTCAAGGAAATCGCCGTTAATGACCAACTCGACGGCCGTGGCACGGCGAGAGAGTTCCGAAACGAAGGAGACCAGTGCCTCTTCCAACTCAGGGTCGCAGTCATCCAGCGGACCCGAGCTGATATGCAGATCGCTGATGACGATTAGAGAGCGAGAACTCATGACAATTCTCGAATCCGGCCGCTATGGTGCTCACTCGACCTACTCAGTATACTCGATTCAGCTCCGGCCGGGAAGATCGCGCAAAATTCTCCCTACCGCTTCTTCTCATACGACAACCCCAACGCCCGCGGCGGCCGCGACAGCCAGATGAATCCCGCCAGCACCACGATCGTCAGCACGTACGGGATCATCTGGATGAACTCCACCGGAATCGGCGTCCCTCCCTGCATCTGGATGGTCACCGCTTCGGCGAGGCCGAAGAGGAGGCAGGCGAGCATGGTTTGGATGGGGCGCCACTTTGCGAAGATGAAGATGGCGAGGGCGATGTCGCCGCGGCCGGAGATGGGGGGCGTCCTCTTCATGGAGCCCAAGGAGAATCACAACGCCTTGAGCTCGGCCCAGTCGAGCGCATACCCGAGTGCCCGCTTCACCTCTCGCTCTCGCGTGACTGACAACACACCGACCCGGGAGGACAGGACACGTTTCGCGACGACGTGGACGTTGTCGAAGTTGGCGACCGATGGCTCGACGAGCCCTTCGAGCTTTCCAACTGTCACCTCTTGGGGGATTCCTCGGATCGTCGTGGTGATCTCGGCGACGATCACCTTGTTCAGGTACCCATAGGCCGCAGAGCGTGTCAGCAACAGGACTGGCCGCCGTCCCACTGGAGATGGAAGGTCGGCCCACCAGATCTCATACTGCCTCATGACTCGCCCGGGCCACCGCGGTGCTCCCAGACGGCCGGATCGAAGACCGGGTCGAGACTGTCCGGCTGGCGCGCATACGCCTCGGCCGTGGCCAGCTCCTCAGCCTCCCAAAGAGCCTTCAAAATTGCCGCTCGAACGAACTCCGACCGGCGGCGAGAACGAGCGGGAGCCACCCGTTCCAGGCGGCCTGCCAATTCATCGTCTACCTCGATAAGGAGTGACTTCATAGACTGGAGTATAGGCTCGTTCCCCTGGAATTTCCATTGCTTAGAATCCCCCTACCGCTTCTTCTCATACGGCAACCCCAACGCCCGCGGTGGCCGCGACAACCCGATGAACCCCGCCAGCACCACGATCGTCAGCACGTAGGGGATCATCTGGATGAATTCCACCGGAATCGGCGTCACGCCCTGCATCTGGATGGTCACCGCTTCGGCGAGGCCGAAGAGGAGGCAGGCGAGCATGGTTTGGACGGGGCGCCATTTTCCGAAGATGAGGGCGGCGAGGGCGATGAAGCCGCGGCCGGCGCTCATGTTGCGGGTGAAGAGGGAGGATTGGCCGATCGAGAGGTAGGCGCCTCCGATGGCGGCCAGGGCTCCGGAGAGGATGACTCCGGCGTAGCGGACGGCTTCGACGCGGATTCCCGCGGTGTCCGCGGCTTCCGGGTTTTCTCCGACGGCCCTCAGACGGAGGCCGAAGCGGGTACGGTTCAGGACGTACCAGGTGATGGGCACCAGCGCGAAGGCCATGACGATGGGTGCGATCGGCAGGAGTTGACCTTTCGGGATCTGCGGGGTCGCTCCGGTCGAATCGAAGAAAGCTCCGGAGAGGAGGGCGGGGAGACCGAGGAAGAGGATGTTGATCGCCATGCCGCTCACCACCTGGTCGGCTTTGCAGGTGATGCAGACGAAGGCGTGGACGAGCGCGGTCGCCATGCCGGCGAGGATGGCGGCGGTGAGGCCGAGCCAGGGGTTGTGGAGGAAGTGGGTGACCACGGCGGCGGTGAACGCGCCGGCGAGGAGCAAGCCTTCGAGCGCGATGTTGATCACTCCGGAGCGCTCGGACCACAGTCCGCCGAGCGACGCCAGGAGGAGCGGTGTGGCGAGCCGGATGGTGGAGAAGAGAAGGGCGATTTTGAAGATGTCGCGCATGTCTCTACCCTTTAGACCTTTCCTCTTTCCAGCCTTGCGGCACGCCCGCGGAAGAGCGCTTCGGAGGCGACGAAGAGGATGATGACGCCCTGGAGCACGAGGACGAGGTCTTTCGACACGTGCTCGGTGAAGATGTCCACGAACAGCGCGCCGCGCAGGAAGGCGCCGAAGAGGAGGGCGGCGAGGAGCACTCCCACCGGATGGTTGCGGCCGAGGAGCGCGACCGCGATGCCGGTGAAGCCGTAGCCGGCGGAGAAGCCGTCATAGTAGCGGTAGCGGTAGCCGAGCACTTCGCCGATGCCGACCATGCCGGCGAGGCCGCCGGAGACCGCCATGGCCAGGATGATCTGGCGTGCGGTCGAGATGCCGCCGTAGGCCGCCGCGGCCGGATTCGCTCCGGTGGCACGGATCTCGTAGCCCCAGCGGGTACGCCAGAGGAAGATCCAGACCAGGACGCAGGCGACGAGCGCGAGCACGAAGGCCAGGTTGAGCGGGATGCGTTCCGGAAATCCGGGCAAGAACTTGCCAAAGCGCGCGATGTGGCCGCTCTCGCCGATCGGCACCGTCTCCAGGATCGCGTCCCCTTCCTTCTTATAGTGGTACTGCGTGAAGTAGGAGGCCAGGGCCACCGCGATGAAGTTCATCATGATGGTGGTGATGACCTCGTGGGCGCCGAAACGGGCCCGCAGCACACCGGGCACGCCGGCCCAGACCGCGCCGGTCCCCATCGCGGCGAGGCAGCAGAGGGGGATGAGCAGCCACGCCGGCAGGCCCGCGAAGGTGATGCCCGCCCAGGCGGTCGCGAAGGCGGCGGCGATGAGCTGCCCTTCGGCGCCGATGTTGAGCAGGCCGCAACGGAACGCCACCGCCACGGCGAGGCCGGTGAAGATGAGCGGTGTCGCGTAGAAGAGCGTGTAGCCAATGCCGTCCGGCCAGGAGAGCGCGCTGCCGATGAGCAGCGAATAGGTCTCGATTGGATCGTCGCCGATGAGCAGGATGAAGATACTGCCGACCAGGAAGGCCGCGGCCACGGCGAGGAGCGGGTAGATCAATTGACGCAGCAGCTTCATGCGGGGGCGCCTCCGGCCATCAGCAGTCCGATCTCCGCGGTGGTGGTGCGCGCCGGGTCGACCTCGCGGACGATCTTTCCCTGATGCAGGACGAGCAGGCGGTCGGCGAGCGCCGTCACTTCCTCGAGCTCGGCGGAGACCAGGAGGACGGCACAGCCGCCGTCGCGCAAGGCGATGATCTGGCGGTGGATGAATTCGATCGCGCCGATGTCCACGCCGCGCGTCGGCTGCGCCACCAGGAGCAGCCGCGGATGCAGATCGAGCTCGCGGCCGATGATCAGCTTCTGCTGGTTGCCGCCGGAGAGCGACCGCGCCGGCAGGGCGATGTTCGGCGGGCGCACGTCGAAATCGTGGACGATCCGCTCCGCGCGTTCGTGGATGGCCGCCTCGTCGAGCCACACGCCGCCCGGTCCCACCGCGACCGGCCGGCTCCGCTGCACGCCGAGGATGCTGTTCTCCGCCAGATCGAAGTCAAGCAGCAGACCGCGCCGGTGGCGGTCTTCGGGGATGTGCGCGATGCCGCGCTCTTTGCGCTGCCGCGCGTCGAGGCCGGAAATGTCGTCACCCCCCAGGCGGATCGCTCCGCCGGAGCGTGCCGCCGGGACGAGACCCGCGAGCGCTTCGATCAACTCCGTCTGGCCGTTCCCCTCGACGCCCGCGACACCCACGATCTCGCCGGCCCGCACGGTGAACGACACACCGTCCAGCCGCCGTGTGCGATCGGGAGCCGTCACCGACAGATCGCGCACCTCCAGCACCGTGGCGCCCGGCTGCGCCGGCTTCTTCTCGACCCGCAGCAGCACGTCGCGCCCCACCATCAGGCGCGCCAGCTCGGCGGCATTGGTGTCCTTCGTCTTGAGCGGCGGTCCGACGACCTTGCCGTCGCGCATCACCGTCACGTCATCGGAAAGCTCCAGTACCTCGGAGAGCTTGTGGGTGATGATGACAATCGTCTTCCCCTGCTCGCGCATGCGGCGCAGGATGGCGAACAGCTCCGCCACCTCCTGCGGCGTCAGCACCGCCGTCGGCTCGTCAAGGATGAGGAGGCGCGCTTGGCGGTAGAGTGCTTTGAGCAGCTCTACCCGCTGCTGCTGACCGACCGACAGCTCGCTGATCGGCGCCCGCGGATCGACCGCCAGCCCCAGCTCCTCGGACAGCCGCCGCACCTGCGCCTCGGCCCCCTTGAGATCGAGAGCCGCGGCGCTCCCCGGCTCGGCGCCGAGCACGATGTTCTCGGCCACCGTCATCGTCTCGACCAGCATGAAGTGCTGATGCACCATGCCGATGTGCCGGCTGATGGCGTCCTGCGGGCTGGCGATGCGCTGCGCGACGCCGTCGACCAGGATCTCTCCGTCGTCGGCCGAGTAGAAGCCATAGGCGATGCGCATCGCCGTCGACTTGCCGGCGCCGTTCTCGCCCACGATGGCATGGATCGTCCCCGGCTCGACCTTCAGGCTGACGCGGTCGTTGGCCAGGACGTTGCCGAAGCGCTTGGTGATGTTCCGCAGCTCAATCATCGGCGCCGGACGTTACCCTTTCGTAATCGCAGGGGGAGGGTATCCCGAGGGGATCGGGAAGGCAAGGAGCTTTCGATGCGGCTGTTGTGATTGACATCTGCCGCAGCAACGATGTCGAGATGGTCGGTGTCAGCCGGGGCTCTTGTGCTCCAGCCGGTAGCTCCAGGGGAACGGCGGTTGGTGGAAGCGCTGGAGGCGGAAGGCCCGTCCGAGGCAGGGGGAGCGTAGCCAGCCGTCCGCGTCGGGTGGGACGATGGAGTAGACGCCCTCCTGGAGAACGAGGAGATCGAATCGGACCTCTGTCCCCCGGGCATCCAGAAGCCAGAGCTCGCGCACTCCCGCGCGGGCGTAATACGGCGGCAGGCGATCGAGATCTTTTCCGACCGAGCTGTCGCTGACGATCTCGACGATCAGATCGACCGCCCCCTCGAAGGCGACAATCCGGTTCTGGCCTTTGCGCCGGGTCGATGGGACAAGCCGGGCTCGCCCGCTCTCGATCGACTCCCGGAAGACAGCGACGATGTCCGGCTCGGTGGTGACTCGGGCGAAGGGAGACCTGAACCGGGATCTGTCCGACTGCAGGTCGCCAAGGCCGCTCCGCTTCACCAACTCGACCAGCACCGCCACGATCTCGACCTTCAAGGCGCCATGTGTATACAGGTCCTCCGGGCTCATGTCGGCTGCAATCTCCCCTCCCAGGAAGTCGATGCGCCCGGACTCCGGGAACCCGTCGGATTCCAACCAGCGCCAGAAGCCTTCGAACGTATTCGCGTCCTCCGGGATCTGGAAGCTCTCCACGTTATCCTCGTACATCATCTCGTGCGGCCGGGCCATGTCAGGGATTCTACTCCTTCGAGCTCTTCAGGCTCAACCGCGTCAGTAGGAGCGGCGCCGGTTTCGTGGAGGCGCTCCCGGCATAGCCTGGCATCGTGGCCCTGGGGTAGAATATCCGCCTGCCCACGACCTTCCGTCGTGGCGCCCCGGTACGGAAGGAGAGCACGGAATGAGCGGAGTACGGGTCCTGGTCGGCACGAAAAAGGGCGCATTCATCCTGACCTCGGACGGCAAGCGCGATCAGTGGAACGTCAGCGGTCCCCATTTCGCGGGTTGGGAGATCTACCATATGAAGGGCTCGCCCGTGAGCCCGGACCGGTTGTTCGCCTCACAGTCCACTGGCTGGCACGGGCAGGTGATCCAGCGCTCCGACGACGGCGGGACGACGTGGGAGGCGGTCGGCAACAAGTTCGTGTACGACGGGATCCCCGGCACCCACCAGTGGTACGACGGCACGCAGCACCCCTGGGAGTTCAAGCGGGTGTGGCACCTCGAGCCGTCGCTGACCGATCCCGACACCGTCTACGCCGGCGTGGAGGACGCCGCCCTGTTCCGCTCGACCGACGGCGGCCAGAGCTGGCAGGAGATGGCCGGACTGCGCGAGCACCCTTCGGGCGCGAAGTGGCAGCCGGGCGCCGGCGGGATGTGCCTGCACACCATCCTGCTCGATCCGAGCCACCCCGAGCGGATGGTCATCGCCATTTCGGCGGCGGGAGCGTTCCGGAGCGACGACGGCGGCCGGACCTGGAAACCGATCAACCGCGGGCTCCACTCGCAATACATCCCCGACCCCACGGCCGAGGTCGGCCATTGCGTCCACCACGTCGCCCTGCACCCGGCGCGCCCGAACGTGCTGTTCATGCAGAAACACTGGGACGTGATGCGGAGCGACGACGCGGGCGAGTCCTGGCACGAGATCAGCGGCAACCTGCCGACCGACTTCGGATTCGTGATCGACGTCCACGCGCACGAGCCGGACACCCTTTACGTCGTGCCGATCAAGAGCGACTCGGAGCACTTCCCGCCCGAGGGGAAGCTGCGCGTCTACCGCAGCCGCTCCGGCGGCAACGAGTGGGAAGCGCTCACCCGCGGCCTGCCGCAGAGCGACTGCTACGTGAACGTGCTGCGTGACGCCATGTCGGTCGACCAACTCGCTCCGTGCGGCGTCTACTTCGGCACCACGGGAGGGCAGGTCTATGCCTCTGCCGATGCGGGAGACAACTGGGCGCCGATCGTCCGCGACCTGCCGGCCGTCCTCTCCGTCGAGGTCCAGACCCTGCCATGATCCGCGTCGTGCTGCCGCCGCATCTGCGGATCCTCGCCCGCGTCGAGGGAGACGTCGAGCTCCCGGTCGAGGCGATCGAGGGTCCGGTGACCCAGCGCACCGTCCTCGACGCGCTCGAATCCCGTTATCCGGTGCTGCGGGGGACGATCCGCGACCATGTCACCTTGCAGCGCCGGGCCTTCCTGCGCTACTTCGTCTGCGGGCAGGACGTCTCCCACGACCCATCGGATGCGCCGCTGCCCGACGCCGTCGCCCGCGGCGAGGAGCCGTTCTACGTGATCGGGGCGATTGCGGGGGGGTGAGGTCGACCCGTCAAGGCACGAATTGCAACAACTTGTTCGGCGATCCCGATCCGATGCCGTTCGTCCCCGAGGTCTGCAGGACGTTCAGCACGGCGCCATTCAACAGCGCGGTCTTGACCTGCTGCGGCGCGGCCGTCGGATGGTTCTGCAGGTAGCGTGCGATCGCGCCGGTGACGTGAGGCGCAGACAGCGACGTGCCGGTCAGGTAGCAATATCCTGCCGGAGGGTTGTTGCCGTCGTACCACCTTCCAGCACCGATGACCCACTGCGCGGGCGCAAAGAGGTCGACGCACGAGCCATAGTTCGAGCCGCAATCGCCCGTGGGGCACGCTTGCGTGCTGTCGGCCCATCGCCCATTGTGCAGCCCTCCGTCGATGATCTCCGTGTAGCCGCCCACCACGATGGCATCCGCGATGTTGTAGCTCGGGTCTGCCTGGTGCACGGAATAGTTGCAGGCGTTGTCGTTCTGGTTTCCTGCCGCCTGCACGAAGCTGACTCCACTCGAAATCACTGCCTTGGCGGCATTGATGAACGAGAGACTGCCGACGAAGGTCGGATCATTGGCACCGCTCAGGTTGAGGACGGCGGGGCCTGGATTCGCCGCGTGATGTTGCACCACCCAGTTGAACGCCGAGACGTACGTGCTCACCGACGGGAGCAGGACGCGCGGATCGAGCCCGTTGGCGTCCTCCCAGCAGAAATTCAGAGGAGGATAGCCACGATAGTCGATTTCGGCCTGCGTGCAATACCTGAGTATCTGGACCGGGTGGATGGTCACTCCGCGAGCAACCCCGTAGGTATTTCCGGCGATGACCGAGGTGACCGTGGTGCCGTGATTGTTGCAAAGGACCTGATCGAGGTTGCAGCCGACACACGTTGCGTTGTATCCCTGCCCGATCTTCCCTGCCAGCTCCCGGTGGGTCGACAACACCCCCGAGTCGACGACATAGACGTGGACCCCGGCGCCGTTGTTGCTGTAGACGTACGACCCATCGCGAGGCAATGAGGCCTGGTCGGTCCGGTCGAGCCCCCAGTTGTCGATGCACGCGGGCAGGCTGCCCGGATCCGGGCTCGAGCACGTGATCGATTGCGGCGAGGTGGGAAACGCTCGTGTATTCAGCGGCATTGCCTGATTGCTCGTGCACGATACGTTACAGGATGGCGTGGCGGATTGCGGCATCCGATCGGGGCGCGCATCCTGCTCTACCAACAAAACGCTCGGGTCGTGAGCCAGGCGGAGAGCCTCGTCCTTGGTGGCGATCATGACGAAGCCACGGATCACATGGGTCCAGGTTCGGCGTGAGGTGAAATGATAGCGGCCTCGCAAATTCGAGATGGCGCCGTCCGTGAGAGCCTGGTCATGAAGCCGATTCGTGGGGTCGGCCGTTTTCTCGTTCCGCAGCAGAAAGGAGTCCTTGAGGATCACGATGTACTGACCGGGAATCCCGTTGGGACCGCGTTCGTGGAATTTTGGGTTGTCTGCGCTCGCTGATGTCACGCAAGCAAGAAAGGCGATGATTGCAAAAGCTGGCTTTCTCATTCGGTTCTCCTCATATCTGTGGTGACGCTCACCTTCTCATGGGTACGATGGCGAGTGCTGAAGGTTTCGTCAGATCTCCGGCCTGTTTTTCTGGCCGGCGGAACGAGGAGGGATGAGAGAGGAGGTTGGGGGCCTACTTCGCCATCGCGTCGGTGACCTTGATCTCGCCGCGGATGATCTTCTGCTTGGCGGCTTCGACTTCCTGGATCACCTGCGGTGGGATGAGCTTCTGGTTGTACTGGTCCATGGCGTAGCCGATGCCGTCGTTGTCCAGGCCGTAGACGTGGATGCCGCCCTTGAACTGGCCGTTCACGCGGTCGCGGACGATCTGATAGACGGCGTTGTCGACCCGTTTGACCATGCTGGTGAGGACGAAGCCGGGCTTCACCCAGTTCTGGTTGGAGTCGACGCCGATGACGTATTTGCCGTACTGCTCGGCGGCGTCGAAGGCGCCGAGGCCGGAGTTGCCGGCGGCGGCGAAGAGGACGTCCGCCCCTTTGCCGATCTGCGCCACGGAGAGCTCTTTACCTTTCCCCGGATTGTTCCAGGCCGCGTCGGTGACGCCGACGTAGTTCTGGATCACCTTGACGTTGGGATTGACCGCCCGGGCGCCTTCTTCGTAGCCGGTCTCGAACTTGTGGATGAGCGGGATGTCCATGCCGCCGACGAAACCGAGGACTCCGGTCTTCGAGGTGCGTGCGGCGATCATGCCGACCAGGTAGGAGCCTTCGTGCTCTTTGAAGATCAGGGAGGCGACGTTGGGGAGCTGGCTGACGCCGTCGACGATGGCGAAGTTGAGCTTCGGATAGTCCTTGGCGACCTGCTCGACGATCGGGGTCTGCGAGAAGCCGACGCCGATGACGAGGTCATAGCCGCGCTCGGCGAAGGCGCGCAGGGCCGGCTCGACGGAGTTCGGATCGCCCGGCTCGGCGTCGCGCACGACGATGGGGAAGTCTTTGCCGGCGTGCTGCACGCCCTTCCAGGCCGCGGCGTTGAAGGAGCGGTCGTCCTTGCCGCCGGCGTCGAAGACGATGCCGACATGGATTTTGGATTTGTCTTCGGCCGCCCTGTGGGGTCGGCAGCCGCTGGCCATCAGAGCCAACGCAAGAAATAGGAAGAGGGAACGGCGGCTGGTCTTGCCTGTCATGATGGCAGGGGCAGGCTACCCGAGCGCACCGCGAAAGGCAACCCTCCTCGTGCAACGCGATCCCCCTGGGAGAGAGGAGAAAAAACCATGACGGAGCTTGCGGAGTCACCCCGTCTGGTCATAGGTGTCTCCCCTCTCCCGGAGGGACGGCGTACTTGGGAACGGGTAAAAGCCGAGGAGCGGATCTTTCCCAGGGGAAAGCTCCGGCCGGCTAACCCGGCGGCGGTTCAGGGGATGTTCAGGCGAACGGCGGAGCGCGGGCGCCGGTCGTGCGGTGGCCGGCGCTCGGGGCTGCAAGATGGGACGTCGCCCGCAGGATGCTGCGCAGCTCGAAGAGGTTGACGGCAACCACACTGCACAGCTTGGCGGTCTTGGCCCGCAGGTGCTGAAAACGCACCGGTGCGAAATGGCGCCTGCCCAGCGCCAGACGCTTGTAGTGAAGCGGCCGGCTGGGATGGGTCACCGACGGTGAGCCAGCGAGCTGGGATGTCGCGCCAATCCTGCTCCGGAGGCGTGCTTCCTTGGCGGAGAGGCGGTTCAACTGGCCCAACAGGCCGGCAAACACCAACATCACCATCAGCAGGACTCCAAGAGAGCCTGCGAAGGTTGAGCGAAGGGTGTGGAAGCGCCTATTCATAGCCGACGGCCAGACTATACCAGAAGTCAATGGTGAAGACAGCCCCCAGGGAAGCCTGAAACCGTTTTCACGGAACGCGTCTGGCCCCTCCCTTGCAGTGGAAGGTCTCACGGGCCGCAATGGTCCCATTCACCAGGAGGAGCAGACCATGGCATATGACGATCGGACCACTTCAGGCAGGACCGCCACGCATACGTTGGAGCCGGAAACCGCGGTCGACGCCAATCTCGACCCCGTCTCGACCGAGGGCGGTGGCAAGCATCCGGTCGGCGCCGGAGTCGGCGCGGCCGGCGGCGGCACGCTCGGCGCGGTGATCGGCGGCGCGGTGGGCGGTCCGGTCGGCGCGATGATCGGCGCCGCGGTCGGTGGCCTCACCGGCGGCCTGGCCGGCCAGGGGATCGCCGAGTCGATCGATCCGGCGCAGGAAGACGCGTTCTGGCGCAGCAGCTACGGATCGCGCCCGTATGCCCAGGGGCGCACGTATGAGGATCTGCGCCCAGCCTACAAGTATGGCTGGGAGGCGCGCTGCCGCTATGGCGACTGCGCCTGGAACGAGGCGGAGACCGAGCTCGCGCGCGATTGGGACAAGGCCAAGGGCGACACCCGGCTCGGCTGGAACGACGCCAAGCACGCCACCCGCGATGCCTGGGACCGCGTCGATCAACGCTTCCAGGGCGCCAAGCCGGCGTAAACATCTGCTCGCGGGCTCGCGTACACTGAGGAGAGATGTCGACCCGTGCAAAGCGCCTGCTCGCGCTCTCCCCGTGCGTTCTCGCCGCGTTTTTCGCCGCATTGGGGGCTCTCGCCGCCCGCCGGGCTCCCGGCGGTGGCGAGCCCGTCTCGGAGACCGTACGGCCGAACATCGTCTTCATCCTCACCGACGATCAGGACCTGCTGCTCAATTCCATGAGCACCATGCCCGCCGTGCGCAGTCTGATCGCCGAGCAGGGGCTCAGCTTCACCAACGACTACGTCCCCCTGTCGCTCTGCTGCCCGTCGCGCGCCTCGATCCTGACCGGCGAGCACACGCACAACCATCAGGTCTACACCGTCACTCCGCCGGATGGCGGCAACGAGCGTTTTCTCGCTCTTGGACACGAGGACGCGAACCTCGGCACGGCGATGCACGCCGCCGGATATCGCACGGCGCTCCTCGGCAAGTACCTGAACGGCTACCCGCGCGGCTCCGACGCGACGCACGTGCCGCCCGGCTGGGACGAGTGGGACGTGCCCATCTTCGGGGCCGCCTACAACGAATTCGACTACACGATGAATCAGAACGGCACCCTGATCCCGTACGGCCATGCGCCGGCCGACTATCTGACCGACGTGATGACCGTGCGCGCCCGCCAGTTCATCCGCACGTCGGCCGCGGCCAAGGTGCCGTTCTTCCTCTATCTCGCCCCCTACGCGCCGCACCGCCCCTCGACGCCGGCGCCGCGCCATGCCCAGCTCTTCCCGGGCGTCCACGTGCCGCGCACGCCGTCGTTCAACGAGGCCGACGTCAGCGACAAGCCGAGCACCCTGCACAATCAGCCCTTGCTGAGCAAGGCGGACATCGCCGACCTCGACGCGCAATACCGGCTGCGCCTGCAGTCGCTCCAGGCGGTCGACGAGATGGTGGCGAGCGTCGTGCTCGCCCTGCGCAATGCCGGCCAGCTCGACAACACCTACATCGTCTTCACCTCGGACAACGGCTACCACATGGGGCAGCACCGGATGAAGGCGGGCAAATACACCCCCTATGAAGAGGACATCCGGGTGCCGCTGCTGATCCGCGGTCCGGGAGTGCCCGCCGGCCGCACGGTCGACGCCCTGGTGGAGAACGTGGACTTCGCGCCGACCATCGCGGAGCTCGGCGGCGCGACGCTGGACACACCGTACGACGGCCGCTCGCTGGTGCCGCTGCTCTCCGGCGGTGCGGCTCCATCGTCGTGGCGCCGTGCCGTCCTCCTCGAACAGTTCACCTTCACGGAGCAACCCGAAGGGCCGTACGGCATCCTCGAGCCGTCGGAAAATTCGCCGGAAGACGGTCCGGTGGATCATCCGACGCATCTCGGTCTGCGCACGCCGGCCTACAAATACGTTGAATACGTCACCCAGGAACGGGAGTACTACGACCTGGTGAACGATCCCTACGAGCTGCAGAACCTCGCGAAGCGGATGCCCGCGAAGTTCCTCGACCGCCTGTCCGGCATCGTCCATGCCTTGAGCACCTGTACCGGCGACACCTGCCGCCAGCTCGAAGCCCAGCCCATGCCCGTCGCGCCGCCGCATCATTGAAAGTTGGTATGAAACGCTTCCTCCTGATCCCGCTCGGCGTCCTCCTCGTGACCGCCGGTCCCGCCCACAGCCACGGACCGGCCCGAGTCACCCACACGGATAACCGGCCGAACATCATCTTCCTGCTTACCGACGACCAGGACCTGGAGCTCAACTCCCTCGCCTACATGCCCAACGTGCGGGGCTTCATCGCGAATCAGGGAATCACCTTCAGCAACGACTTCGTCCCCCTCTCGCTGTGCTGTCCCTCGCGCTCCTCGATCCTCACCGGCGAATACACCCACAACCACCGGGTGTACACCAACGCCAAGCCGGACGGCGGCTACAAGATCTTCCTGGAGAACGGTCTGGAGGACACCACGATCGGCACGGCGCTGCACGCCGCCGGCTACCGCACCGCGCTGATGGGCAAATACGTCAACGCCTATCCGGCCGGCGCCGAGAACACGCATGTGCCACCCGGCTGGGACGAATGGGACGTGCCGATCGGCGGCGCCGCCTACAACGAATTCAACTACACGCTGAACCAGAACGGCACCCTGGTCAAGCACGGCCACACGCCGGACGACTATCTGACCGACGTGATGACCGCGCGCGCCCGCCAGTTCATCCGCGGCGCGGCGGCCGACCAGGTGCCGTTCTTCCTCTACCTGGCGACCTACGCGCCGCACAAGCCGTACACGCCGGCGCCGCGCCATGCCCAGCTCTTCCCCGGCGTCAAGGCGCCGCGCACCCCGTCCTTCAACGAGGCCGACGTGAGCGACAAGCCGGAAGCGGTGAGCAAGCTGGCCGCGCTGTCCAAGCAGGACATCGCGACCCTCGACACGCAATACCGGTTGCGCTTGCAGTCCTTGCAGGCGGTCGACGAGATGGTCGCCGCCCTGGTGCGTATGCTGCGCAACACCGGCCGGCTGGGCAACACCTACATCTTCTTTACCTCGGACAACGGCTACCACCTCGGCCAGCACCGGATGCGGGCGGG
Organism: Thermoanaerobaculia bacterium; assembly: GCA_036264355.1. Classification (GTDB taxonomy): domain Bacteria; phylum Acidobacteriota; class Thermoanaerobaculia; order Multivoradales; family UBA5704; genus UBA5704. The sequence goes on along the minus strand of DATARD010000245.1, from coordinate 30,346 downwards.
GAAGTACACGCCCTATGAAGAAGACATCCGCGTGCCGCTCCTGGTCCGCGGTCCGGGAGTCCCCGCCGGCCGCACGGTCGACGCCTTCGTGGAGAACGTCGACTTCGCCCCCACCTTCGCGGCCCTCGCCGGAGCCCACCTCACCAGCCGTCCCGACGGCCGCTCGCTGGTGCCGCTCCTCGGAGGGACGGCTCCGGACGGATGGCGCCGCGCCGTCCTCCTCGAACAGTTCGCCTTCCGCGAGCTGCCCCAGGGCACCGGCGGCATCCTGGAGCCCTCCGAGGCGGCCACCATCCAGGAGTACCCCTCGCATCTCGGTCTGCGCACCCCCACCTACAAATACATCGAACGCTCGACTGGCGAGCTGGAGTACTACGACCTCACCCAGGACCCCGACGAGCTTCAGAACCTCGCCGGCCAGATGGATCCCGGCTTCCTCAACCGCCTCTCCGGGATCGTCCACGCTCTCGAAGCCTGCGCGGAAGACACCTGCCGCCAGCTCGAAGCGGCGCCGGTGTCGGTGCGCTAACTAAAGTAGTGGAGGGACTTGCCCCCTCCGGGAGGGCGGGCGGCAGAGAGGTATACTCCGTGAGTGGGGGACGATCTATGGCAATCATCGACCTGAAGGCACGGATCACCGAGAGCGGAGAGCTTGAGATCAAGCTTCCCGAAGGACTTCCTCCGGGGGAGGCACGGGTCAGGATCGAGGTTCCCCTCGCGAAGGAGTGGACGGCTCGGGAGCTGGACGAGGCTTTGAAGATCGTCCCGATGACTGGCGCAGAAATCGTCCAGGCGGGCCTTCTGGGCGGTTGGGCGGATGAGGGCATCACCGATAGCGAGGCGTGGGTTGATGAGCTGCGGAGAAAGAGGCGCGAGCAGCGGTCGTGGTGACGGGTCTCAGGGCCGGGTGCCCAACATCAATCTGCTGCTGGTATCGCAGAACCGCCGGCGAGAATCGTCTCCGACAGCTTCGACATTGACGAAACCCGGCACGAGACCTGGCGTACCCGCCGTGTCAGTGACCAACACCGGGATGGCGTAGAGCGCCGCCGGTCCGTCGGCCACCTCAGCCGCGGCGCGAAGCGCGGGAGCCGGCTCACCCGCCAAAAAACCCACGACGCGAGTCGCGGAACCCGGCTCACCCGCCACGAAACCCGCGACGGAGCCTCCGCACCCGGCTCGGGAGCCTTGGAACCGCCCGGTTTCGGCATGACACCGCGGACGCACGCTCCGCAACCCGCAGGTTTCGCGACGCAACCGCCGGGTGGCGATACAAAGCTGCTGGGTGGCGCCGCGGGCGGGGCGGGGTGCGCGCGGGGTGCCGGCTCCGCCGTATCTCTCGAGCCGGGTTCAGTCGCGGGCGAATCGGGCGGTGTCGCGGGTGCCGCGCTCCGCCGGTTCCCTACCGTGTGGGCGACCGGTTCAGTCGTCGCCTCCGACTCCTCCGCCCTCACGGGAGGGGGCAAGCCCCTCCCCTACTTTAAGTTGAGCGCCAATACGCTGCGCCTGGCTGGACATGGCTGGACTGGTACCACCGGCTGTCAGCTCGGAGCGCTTCGTCAGCGCGCGAGTTTAAATCCGGTATAATAGTTCCTATATTCGTTGAAAACCGCCCCGCACTCAAAAAGGAGAACGAGCATGAAAGTCGCGATCAAGCTCCTGGGTATGGTCCTTCTCCTGCCGCTGTTTGCAGCGGCTGGGCCCATTCCTGCCTCCCTGGGCGTACCCGAACCACGGCCAATGACCTGCACTTCCCAGCAGACCTGCCCGAACCAGTGTGTTGTCTCCTGTACAGGCTCTACGACCTGTAGTGTGGGGAGCACCTCCGTCACCTGCGATAGCACGACGGTAGACTGCCCTTACCCGTCCTGCACCCCACCCGAATTCTGCACAGGGGGCGACGGGTGCGCCTGGTGCGAGTGCAAGGCTGCCGGTTACTCGCGTTGCAACCTGCTCTGCACCGGACTCTGAGGAATCGCGCCGGGTGGGACCGGCGATCTGCAGGCTATACCGACCTCCGGTCGGCCTGAGCCGGGCCGGCCGCTCCGGACTGTTACACTAGCTCGCCATGGAGACGACGTCCGGCCACGACCTCGAAGCGGTGCGCTCCGAGCTGCGGCGGCTGGGGTATCTCAACCATGGGGTCGAGCGCTTCCTGCTCCAGGATGCGCTGCGGCCGCAGCCGCCGGGGCGGACGCTGGTGCATCTGGTCGTCAAGGTGGGATTGCTCTCCGGCGGGGCGCTCGCCCTCGCGCTGGCTCTTGCGCTGGTCACCGCCAACGCCGAGGCGTCGGTCGGGCCGGTCGGGATCTTCTTCGATACTCTCGCCCTCTTCCTGCATCTCTTTCCGCCGATCGCGACGGTGGCGGGCCTGGCGTTCCTCGCTTTGTGCGGCGTGATGCTGGCGATCCTGCGGATCTACCATGTGCGGCGGATCGAGGCGCTGTCGCTCGCGGCGGCGGTGGCGGCCGGGGCGGCGGGGCTCGCCCTGGCTCTCCGTGGCGCGCAGAGCCTGCTGGCCGAGAACGATCTGGCGGTCGCGGCGGTGCTCGGGGTGGCGACGCCGGTCGCGATCTATTTCCTGATCAAGCTGGTCGATCACGGCCTCCTCACCCTGGCAATCCAGCTCACCGACGCGGCTCCGGAGGCGCGGCTGTTTTCGCGGCGGTGGCTCGGGCTGACGATCCTGGCCACGGCGTTTCTCCTCACCCTGCCGGCGGTGATCTCCGCCCATCGCGAGCCGCCGGCCGCTCCGGCGACGCTGCCGGTGGCGCCCGGGGAGCGGGTGGTGCTGCTCGGCATCGACGGAGTGCTGCCGGAGGAGATGGAGTACCTGATGCGGAGCGGCGATCTGCCCGTCTTGCAGGGGATGGCGGCGGGTCTCGCACAGGGGAGCGGCGGCCGGGTGATGCGCTATGCGCGGCGCGACGAGCCGCCGGCGTCGTTCTGGACCTCGGTGGCGACCGGCATCTCCGGTCCGGCGCACGGCGTCACGGCGCTCGACAGCTTCCGGCCGCGCGGCATGCGCACGCAGCTCGCGCGGAGCGGACCGCTGCGCGCCTGGTGGAGCCGGGTCGAGGTGCCGCTCGGGCTCGCCGAGTACCGGCCGCTGCTCGCCAACCGGCGGAGCGCGTTCTCGGTGTGGGAGCTGGCGTCGCGTGGCGGCGCGCCGGTTCTCGCGGTGAACTGGTGGGCGACCTTCCCGGCCGAGCCTCTGCCCGGGCTGGTGGTCGCGCACGGCGCCTGGCAGCTTCTGCGCGAGGGTGCCGACGGAACGGCGGCTCCGGCCTCCGAAGTCCCGGCGCTCCGCGCGCTCGCCGTGCAAACGGCCCAGGCGGAGAGCACGGACCTCCGTCTCGCGGCGGCTCTCCCCGGCGGCGCGTCGTCCTCCGTGCTCGACCGTGCGCTGATCCCCGACCGCTTCTATCGCGAGGTGTTCGCGCAGAAGCTCGCCACGGCGCCGCGGGCCGCGGCGCTCTATCTGCCCGGTCTGGACATCGCCGCCGACGGCTGGAAGGGGAGCGACGTCGCCTTCGCCGACCTGGTGCGTTCCGAGCTGCTCGCGGCGGACCGGCTCCTCGGCCGGGCGGCGACCGAGGCCGGCACGGTGGTCGTGGTGTTCGATCCGGGACGGCGGCGGACGGGCGGCGAGGGGCGGATCGTGCTCTGGCGGCGGAACGGTTGCGGCGCTCCGGCGGCCTCGCCGCCGATCTCTTCGCCGATCTCTCCGGAAACCCGGACCGTTCCGGAAGCGATCGCTTCCGCGCTGCTGCGCGCCGCCGGCCTGCCGCAGAGCGAAGAGCTGCCGCCGCCGCCGGCCGGATGCTCCTGGCCCGAGCCGCCGGTCACCCTGGCCGGATATGGCCAGAGAGGGCGCGAGGCCGTCTCCGCCGCCGAGGGGAAGGAATATCTGGAGAGCTTGCACTCTCTGGGATATCTTTGACGTTGTCCCGGAGCTTGCCTCCGGAGGCACCGGGAGAGGTAAGCCTGCTCTCGCAGCAGAGCAGGAAGAGAGGGATCTGACTTTCGATGCAAATTCCGTTGGAACGGTTGGAGGCATCCCGCCGCGCCTACCCTGAAACGCCGCGGCTGGAGCATGTGGACGTCCTGCACGGCGTGCCGGTGGCCGATCCCTACCGCTGGCTGGAGGATCTCGACTCCGAGGACACCCGGGCCTGGGTGGAGGCGGAGAACCGGGTGACGGCGGAGTACCTGGGCAGCCTGCCGGAGCGCGAGGGGCTCCGCCGCCGTCTGACCGAGCTGTGGAACTACGAGCGCTACGGCGTGCCGGTGTGCGAGGGCGGACGCTATTTCTTCCTCCGCAACGACGGCTTGCAGGATCAGTCCGTGCTCTACGCCCTGGACAGCCTCGACGGCGAGCCGCGCGTGCTGATCGATCCCAATGCTCTTTCCCATGACGGCACGGTGGCGGTGACCTCCTTCAACGCCAGCCTGGACGGCCGGCTGGTGACCTACGGGCTCGCCCACGCCGGCTCCGACTGGCAGGAGTGGCGGGTCGTCGACGCGGAGACCGGCCGCGATCTGCCCGATCTTTTGCAGTGGGTGAAGTTCTCGCAGTCGGCCTGGACCCACGACAACGCCGGCTTCTTCTATTGCCGCTACGACGAGCCGACGGCCGGGGGCCGCCCGCTGGACCACGCGGTCTTCTGGCAGAAGCTCTGCTACCACCGCCTGGGCACGCCGCAGAGCGAGGACGAGCTGATCTACCAGCGGCTCGACGACAAGGAGATGGGCTTCATCCCCTTCGTCAGCGACGACGGCCGGTATCTCTTCATCCACGTCTGGAAGGGGACGGAGAGCGAGAACGCGATCTTCTACAAGGATCTCTCCGTGCCGGGCTCTCCAGTCATCGAGCTGCTCGCCGCTTTCGACGCCTGCTACACCTACGTCGGCACCGAGGGGCCGGTGGTCTGGTTCGTCACCGACCACGGCGCTCCGCGCGGCCGGCTGACCGGCATCGACCTGCGCGATCCGGCGCCCGAGCGCTGGCAGGAGCTGATCCCCGAGGCGGCGGAGACCTTGCAGTCGGTCTCCCGCCTGGCCGGCCGGTTCGTCGCCCACTATCTGAAGGATGCCTACTCCCAGGTCCGCTTCTTCAGCCGCGACGGCAAGCCGCTGGGCGAGCTCGAGCTGCCGGGGCTCGGCTCGGTGAGCGGTTTCTACGGCCGCGGGAACGACCGCGAGTCGTTCTTCTGCTTCACCAGCTTCACCGTCCCGGGCACCATCTACCGCTGGGACTGCGCGACCGGTACGTGCGGCGTCTTCCGCCGGCCGGCCCTGGCGTTCGATCCCGACGACTACGAGACCCGCCAGGTCTTCTATCCCAGCCGCGACGGCACGCGGGTGCCGATGTTCATCACGGCTCGCAAGGGCGAGCCGTTCGACGGCCGGCGCCCGACCTATCTCTCCGGCTACGGCGGCTTCAACACCGCGATGACGCCGAGCTTTTCGTTGCCGCTCCTGGTGTGGATGGAGCGCGGCGGCGTGTATGCGGTGGCCGGTGTGCGCGGCGGCGGCGAGTATGGCGAGGAGTGGCACCAGGCGGGGAGCCGGCGGCGGAAGCAGAACACGTTCGACGACTTCATCGCCGCCGGCGAGTGGCTGATCGCGAGCGGCGTCACCTCGCGCGACCGGCTGGCCATCGGCGGCCACAGCAACGGCGGGCTGCTGGCGGCGGCGACGCTGATCCAGCGGCCCGACCTCTTCGGCGCCGCCCTGGTGGGCGTCGGCGTGCTCGACATGCTGCGCTTCCACCTGTTCACCATCGGCTGGGGATGGGTGTCGGACTACGGCTCGCCGGACGAGCCGGTCGAGTTCTCCATCCTCTATGGATATTCGCCGTACCACAACGTGCGCGACGGGACGAGCTACCCGGCGGTCCTCATCACCACCGCCGACCATGACGACCGGGTGGTGCCGGCGCACAGCTTCAAGTTCGCCGCCGCTCTCCAGCGCGCCCAGGCCGGCCCGGCGCCGGTGCTGATCCGCATCGAGACGCGGGCCGGACACGGCACCGGCAAGCCGACCTCGAAACAGATCGAGGAGGCCGCCGACGAGCTGAGCTTCCTCTGGGCCGCGCTGGTCCGCCGGGAGCAATGAGGTCCCGGACCCGGTCCGCGGCGAGCGCGGCGAGCGCGGCCGCCGTCACGATCCTGCTCGGTCTCGCGCTGCTTTTCCCGCTGCTCCAGGAGCCGGCCGGCGGCGCGTCTTCCGCCGCGGCCAACCCTGCGATCACCGCCCGCGAGCAGGAGCTCGCCTCGCTGCGCGCCGAGATCGCCCGCCTGCAGGCGCGGCTGGAGCAGGAGAGCCAGCGCCGCACCAGTCTGGAGGATGAGCTCGCGGCGGCCGACACCGAGCTGCAGCTCCAGGAGGCCCGTCTCGCCGAGGCGGCGGCGGCGCACGATCTCTCGGCGCGGCGGGCGGAGGCGGGGGAGCGGCAGGTGGCGCGGCTGGAGCAGGACGTCACCGCCGCCCGGCTTGCCATGAACGGCCGCCTCGCCGCTCTCTACCGCCTCGGCCGCCAGGGGTATCTGCGCCTCGTCCTCGCGCTCGATCCGCAGCGGCCGCTGCTGCCGTCGCTCCGCCTGATGCGCTACCTGGCGCGCCGCGACCGCGAAACCTTCGACCGCTATCGCGGCGTGCGCGACCTGCTCGGCAAGGAGCGCGACCGGCTGGTCGCCGAGCGGGGGGAGAGCGAACGCTGGATCGAACGCGAGTCGGCGCGCCGCCGCGAGCTGTTCGCGATGCGCGAGCGCAAGGCGGCGCTGCTCGCGCGCATGGAGAAGGAAGGGCAGGCGCTGGAGGCGCGGGCCACCGAGCTGACCGAGCGCGCGAGCAAGCTTTCCGAGCTGCTCGACCTCCTCTATGGCCGCTATGGCCGCGACCAGGCAAGCCTGGAGGGGACGCCCATCCAGCGCTTCCGCGGCGTGCTCGACTGGCCGGCCGAGGGGAAGGTGACGGCGGGCTTCGGTCCCCGCCTCGATCCGCGCTACCACACCCGGGTGCCGCACAACGGCGTCGACCTCGGCACCGCGCCGGCCGCCGAGGTGCGCGCCGTCTTTCCGGGCAAGGTCGTCTATGCGGCGCCGTTCGAGGGCTACGGCAATACGGTGGTGGTCCATCACCCCGGCCGCGTCTTCACCCTGTACGCCGGCCTCACCGATCTCAAGAAAAGCGCCGGGGATATGGTATCTTTAGGCGATGTCGTGGGGCTTGCATCGAGCAGCCTGTACTTTGAAATCCGCGTCGAGAATCGTCCCGACGACCCTTTGAGCTGGTTACGGGGGTCTCCATGAGCCGTAGTCGTATCGCGTTCTTCGTCGTCTCTTTCGTCATCACCGTCCCCATGCTCGCCGGTACGCTGCTGCGCGCCGCGGACCGGGGGCAGCCGTCCGACGACGACTCCCTGTACAAATACCTCTCGGTGTTCACCGAGGTGCTGGGCTTGGTGCGCCAGACCTACGTCGACCAGCCGAACATGGACGTCCTGATGGCCGGCGCGCTCGACGGCACCACCGACGCCCTCGACCCCTTCTCCCTCTACGTGCCGGCGTCGCAGGTGCAGGGCTACACCGAGGCGCGCAACGTCGGCTGGCTGCACAGCGGCGTGATCCTGCTCAAGGAGCACGGCGTCACCTACGTGGTGGCGGTCGACAAGGGGGGACCGGCCGGCCAGGCGGGCTTCAAGCCGGGTGACATCGTGGCCAAGATCAGCGACCAGTCGACCCGCCAGATGCCGCTCTGGGAGATGCAGGAGGTCCTCGCCGGCAAGCCGGGCACCAAGATCTCCATGGAGCTGATCCGCCTCGGCGAGCCGGTGCAGGCGTCGTTCGTGCTCGCGCCGTTCACGCCGCCGCCGCCGTCGCTGGACGAAGTGCAGGGAGCGGCCTTGCTGCGCATCCCCACCTTCGACGCGCAGACCGCCGAGCAGGTGGAGAAGCTGCTGGCGGCCAACACCGAGAAGACCCGGCACGGCCTGCTCATCGACCTGCGCGGCGTCTCTTCCGGTGATCCGGAGGCGGCCTATGCGACCGCCAAGCTGTTCGCCAACGGCGACCTCGGCATCCTCAAGCGCCGCGCGGAGGAGGTGAAGACCTTCGCCGCCACCGCCAAGCCGGCGTGGCAGGGCCGGGTGGTCGTGCTGGTGGACCGCGGCACGCTGGGCGCTTCCGAGGTCCTCGCCACCGTGCTGCGGCAGAAGATCAAGGCCGACCTGGTCGGCGAGCGGACCTTCGGCTATGCCGGCCATCAGGGGTGGGCCGAGCTGTCGACCGGCGGCCGGCTGCTGTTCACCGAGTCCTTCTACACCGGACCGGACAAGAAGCCGATCCGCGAAGCCCTCAAGCCGGACCTCCTGGTGGACGAGCGGGTGCGCACCTATCTGGAGAAGGACGTGCCGATGAGCGAGCTGATCCTGCGGCGCGCCGTGCAGCGGCTCCTCGGTGGCGGCGAGGAAGAGGAGCGCAAGGTCGCCTGACCGGCCCTCCACCCTCCAATGCCCAACCGCCGTCCCCGCCCCAAGCGCTCCGGCCTCGCGGGGCTCTGGCTTTTCCTGCTCGGCGCCCTGGCGGGCGCCGGCATCCTCTATCTGGCGTGCGACTTGCGCGGCCCGCGCCGCGAGGAGTCGAGCGCGGAGCGGGAGACAACCCCGAGCCCCCGGAAGGAGCAGCCGGAGAAGCCGCCGCGCCACGCCGGACCCGAGCACCGCGAGCCGGCTCCGCCGCCCGTGTCAGAGGCCACACCCTCCGCGTCCTCCGTGCCGGCGGAGGGCACGCCCGTCTCCCGGCCGTCGCGCGTCGCCCTCGTCATCGACGACCTCGGCCGCAGCACGGACGACCTCATTCCCCTGGCGAGGCTGGGCGTGACCATCACCTACGCCGTCCTCCCGTTCGAGGAGAACACTCCGGCGGTGGTCGAGCAGTTGCGCAGCCAGCGCAAGGAGATCCTGCTCCACCTCCCCATGCAGCCCAAGCACGGCGAGAACCCCGGCCCCGGCGCGCTGCGTCTCGGCATGACGGACGGCGAGCTGCGCAACCGCACCCTGGCGGCGCTCCAGGCAGTGCCGGGCGCGGTCGGGGTGAACAACCACATGGGCTCCGGCCTGTCGGCCGACGCGCGCTCGATGAACGCCATCCTCCAGGTGCTCTCCGCGCGCGGTCTCTTCTTCCTCGACTCGCGCACCGGCCCCGACAGCGTCGGCTACCGCACCGCTCTGGCGCTCGGCGTGCCGGCGGCCGAGCGGCAGGTCTTTCTCGACTCCGATCCGGGCATCCCCGCCGCCCAGGAGCAGTTCCGCCGCCTGCTCGAAGTCGCCCGCACGCGCGGCGCGGCGGTGGCGATCGGGCATCCGCACCCGGACACGCTGGCCATGCTCGCCGAGGAGGTGCCGCGGGCGAAAGCGCAAGGCGTTGATTTCGTGCCGGTGAGCTATCTGCTGGACCGCGGCAGCGGGCCGGAGTAGAGGGTGGAAAAGGACGAGAAGGACCCAAAGGACGGCACGGACTGCAAGGACAAGAAGAGCTGGCTGGTGCCGGCGGCATGGGCCTTCTGGGGGATTCTGGCGGCGGTGTTCGTGGCGCGGCTCGCCGGCCGCAGCCTGGACGATTTCTTCATCACCTACCGCTACGCCTGGAACCTGGCGCACGGCAACGGCTTCGTCTTCAATGCCGGGGAAAGGGTCTACGGCGTCACCGAGCCGGGAATGGTCTTCTGGCTGGCGTTCTGGAACAAGCTGACCGGAGTGCCGGTCCACTGGCTGGGGACGGTGACCACGGCGGTGGGGCTGGTGGTGACGGCGGGCCTGCTGATGGCTGGCACGCGGGCGCGCCTCGCCGGTTTCCTCGGCGGCACGCTGCTCGTCGGCTCGACCTTCCTCTGGGCGGTGCACGGCGCAGGCGTCTTCATGGTCTTCGCGCTGCTCACCGCGGCGGCGGTCTGCGCGGAGCGGCGGCCGGGGTGGGCCGGGCTGCTGGCCGGTGCGGCGGTGTGGTTCCGGCCGGATGCCGGGATCGGGCTCGCGGCGCTCGGTCTGTTGCTGTGGCAGGAGCGGCGGCGTTTTCCGGTGCTCTTCTCCGTGGTCGCGGCGCTCGTGCTGGCCGCCGGGCTCTTCGCCTCCTGGCGCTACTTCGGCACCGCGGTGCCGAACACCCTGGCCGCCAAGCGCGCGTTCGCCGCGTGGGATCCGGCGGCGCGGTCGAGCGGGCGGGCGTTCTGGCCCGGCGCCGTGCCGCTGCTGCGCCGGCATCTCGGGGCGCTCTGGCCGGTGTGGGCCGCCGCGGGGCTCGCCGGATTATGGCCGCTCTGGCGCCGGGGCGGCCGGGCGGGACGGCTGCTCATCCTCTTCGGCGGCAGCCTGGCCATCCTCTATCCTCTCCTCGGAGTGCCGTTCTTCGCCTGGTACGCCGCGCCGCCGGTGGTGGTCCTGCTGGTCGCGATCGGCTTCGCGGCCGACGGTCTGGCCGGCTTGGTCCGTTCGGAGCGGTTCCAACCAATCGCCGCGATCGTCCTCGTCCTTCTCCTCGCCGTTCCAGCCGCTATCCGGAGCATCCGCTGGCTGAACGCCATGGCTCACCCGCCGCTCGAAGAGGCCTACCGTGCGGCGGGGCTGTGGATTCGGGATCACACCGAACCCGCGGAAGAAGTCTCGGCGTTGGAGGTCGGCACCCTCGCCTACTTCAGCGAGCGGCATGTCGAAGACCTGCTCGGGCTGGTGACACCGGACGACGTGCCGTACGTCGAGCAGAAGACCGTGGCGAAGGGGTTCTACAACCGGCCCACCGAAGTGCTCGTCGTCCGCCCGGCGCTGGAGGGGTTGTTGGGAGCGCTGCGCAAGACGCCGTGGTTCCAGCGCCGCTATGCAGAGGTCGCCCGCTTTCCAGCCGGAGAGGATGGCAGTGAGGGAAACGACGTCATCATTCTCCGGCACCGCACCGGGCCGCACGTGCCGCCGCTGCGGTGACCTACTCCGCGCGCAGCACTTCGATCGGCCGGCGCTCCAGGGCGCGCAGGCTGGCGGCGAGACCGGCGACGACGGTCAAGGTGACGCCGGCGAGCAGCGCGATGACGAGCGGCCAGGGCTGGATCTCCCAGGTCAGCTCGAAGCCGCGGGTGATCACTCCCCAGGCGAGCGCGTAACCGCCGCCCGCGCCGATCGCCGCGGCCACCAGGCCGATCAGAGCGTACTCGACCGCGAAGGCGCCGGCCACGCCGCGGCGGGTCATGCCGAGCGTCTTGAGCAGCGCCACCTCCCGGCCGCGCCGGGCCGAGCCGGCGCTCACCGCGCCAGCCAGGATGGCGATCCCGGCGAGCACCGTGAAGCCGCCCAGGAAGCGGATGCCCAGGCCGATGCGGTCCATCACCTTGACGATCTTCTCCAGGATTTCGCGGATGCGCAGCACGGTGACGTTGGGATAGCTCGCGGCGAGAAGGTCCTGCACCCGCTGCTCGCCGCCCTTGGGAAGGAGGACGGCGGCGAGGCGCTGCTGCGGCGCGGCGTCCAGCACGCCCGGCTCCACAACCAGGAAGAAATTGATCCCGAACGTCTTCCAGTCGACCGTCCGCAGGCTGGTGACCTTGAGATCGACCGGCACGCCCTGGATGTCGAAGCGAAGCGTGGAGCCCAAACCGATCCCCAGGTTCTCGGCGAACTCCTGCTCGACGCTCACCTCCGCATGGTCGGGATCGCTCCACAGCGAGCCGGCGACGACGACGTTGTCCTTGGGCAGCTCGCGCATGTAGGTGAGCCGTTGCTCGCGCGAGAGCGCCCAGCGGCGTCTGCCGCCGGGGCCGCCCGGGCCGTGTTGGCGCGGGCCGCCGAAGCCGCCGTGCCGACCCCCGGCAGATCTCTCGTGCGCTCCCTCGCCCTCTCCCTTCTGGGCTTTTTCCATCTCCGCCTCTTCGGCTCGCGCCATCTCCTCGACGCTCTTGCCGTCGATCGCGGCGAGGCGGCCCATCACCACCGGCACCGAGTCGATGTGCAGGGCGCCGGCCTTGTGCAGCAGCGCCTCGACACCGGGCCACTGCGCCGGCTGGATGTCGATCAGGAAGGCGGTCGGCGCGTTGGTCGGCAGCTCGGCGGAGAGCTCTGCGGTGAGCCGCCGCTCGACGAGCGACATGGCGACCACCACCAGCACGCCGAGGCCGAGGGCGACGATGGCGCTCATCGCGCCGGCGCCGGGACGGGCGAGGGAGGCGAGGCCGTGGCGGAGCCAGAGGCTGCGCACACTGCTCGAGACACCGCGCTGAATGCGCCGCACGCCGCGCGAGACGAGCACCGCGGCCCCGGCGAGGAGCGCGGCGGCCAGCGCGACGCCGGCGGTGAAGCGCGCGCCGAGATCCCAGGAGTGGGCCTGCAGGCTGGCCATGGTCCACACGCCGAGGGCGAGCACGGCGACGGTGAGCGCGGTCGTCCAGCGGTGGCTCGGCAGCGGCTCGGCCTCGCGGCGCAGCACCCGCGCCGGCGGCACCCGCAAGACGGTGGAGAGCGGCGGCAGACTGAACAGCAGGGCGACGCCGACCCCGAGGCCGAGGCCGCGCAGCAGCGCCCCCGGCTGCCAGGGGCGGATCAGCTCGGCCGGGATGAGGTCCGGAAAGAGCGACGGCAGGATGAGCTGCACCGCGGCGCCGGCGATGATCCCCACGACGCTGCCGGCGAGGCCGAGGAGAGCCGTCTGCCCGAGGTAGAGGGGGAAGATCTCGCGCGGCCGCATCCCCAGGCACTTGAGCACCGCGATGGCGTCGAGGCGGCCGGCCAGCCAGGCGCGGACGCTCTGCGCGACGCCGATGCCGCCGACGAAGAGCGAGAGCAGGGCCACGAGGCCGAGGAAGCGCTCGATGCGCGAGATGTTCTCGCGCAGCGCCGGCTGGGCGTCGCGGAAGGTCTGGATGCGGTAGGTCATCTCCGGGAGCGCCTGCCGCAACCGCGCCTGGATGTCGCGGAGCGAGGCGGCGGCGCCGGCGGGGAGCTTGATCAGCGTGCGGTGGCTGATGCGGCTGCCGCGCGTTTCGAGGCCGGTGCGGGCGAACCCTTCGCCGGAGAGGAAGATGCGCGGCCCGAGGGTCATCGAGATGCTGATCCGGTCCGGCTCCGAGAGCACGACTCCGGCGATGCGGAACGGCTGGCCGCCGATGCGCAGCGTGTCGCCGGTGCGCAGGTGGAGGTGCGCCAGCAGGTCGCTGGCCGCCACCGCCGTGTCGGGCCGCAACAGCTCGCGCAAAGGGCGCTGTGGATTGAGCTTGAGATCGCCGTAGAACGGATACTCGCCGTCGATCACCTTGAGCTCGGCGAGCTGGCTGGGGCCGGGCTGCTCCGGCTGTCCCGGAGCCGGGGCGGCCGGTGGCGCGGCGACGATCGTCACCGTCTCGCGGACTTCCGTGCGCACCGCCCCGGCGAGGCCGATCTTGGCGAGGTCGAGCCCGGGTGGCAGCGGCCGGTTGCCGTCGATCGCCAGGTCGGCGGCGAGGAGCTGGCGCGCTTCGCCGCGGATCCCCTCGTCCAGGCTGGCGGAGAGGCCGGAGACGGCGACCACCGCGGCGACGCCGACCGACAGGCAGGCGACGAAGAAGATGAGGCGTCCGCGGGCGCCGCGCGACTCCCGGACGAGGGCGCGAAAGAAGAACCCGGCGGTCACGGGCGACCGGCGACGAGCGCCGCTCCTTCCGGATTCGCGGCCGGATTCGCCGCGGCCCGGGAGTCCCCCGGCCGCTCCTCGCGCTCGATGCGGCCGTCTTGCAAATGGATCAGGCGGTCCGCCATCGAGCCGACCGCCACGTCGTGGGTGACCAGCACCAGGGTCGTCCCTTCGCGCCGCCGCAGGTCGGTGAGCAGCTCCAGCACCTTGCGGCCGGTGCCGCCGTCGAGGTTGCCGGTCGGCTCGTCGGCGAGGAGGATCGGCGGCCGGGCGGCGAAGGCGCGCGCCAGCGCCACCCGCTGCTGCTCGCCGCCGGAGAGCTGGCTCGGGTAGTGGTGCCCGCGGTCTTCGAGCCCCACCGCGGCGAGCAGCTCGTCGGCCCGGCGCACCGGCTCGGGCTGGCCGAGCAGCTCGATCGGCAGCAGCACGTTCTCGCGGGCGGTGAGGTTGCCGAGGAGCTGGAAGCTCTGGAAGACGAAGCCGATCTTGTGCCGCCGCAGCAGCGCGAGCTGATCTTCGGACAGCTCATGGATCGGCGCGCCGTCGATCAGCACCTCGCCGGAGGTCGGGCGGTCGAGCCCGGCCATCAGCGCCAGCAGGGTGGATTTGCCGCTGCCCGAGGGGCCGAGGACGGCGACGAACTCGCCGGGCGTGATCGCGAGGTCGACATCGTCGAGAATGGTGAGGACGCGGTCTCCCGAGGGGAGGCGGCGGGTCAGGTGGCGAAGCTCGATCCGGGGTGTTGTCATGAGCGGTATGCGCAGTCGGAACGGGTGCGTGGGAAATAAGCGAGAGGCTTGGAAAGGTTGGGCTCGTCGAGGTGAAACCGGTCGTGACGCAACGTAAGATCGAAACTCTGGCCCTGTTCCTCCTTATTCCCCTCGCGCTCTCGTTCGGAGCCGCGGCGTGCAGGCAGGCTCCGGCCGCGGCGCCGGTCCAGGCCACCGCGCCGGCTCCGCCGAGCTCCACGCCCACCTCTCCAGCATCGTCCCCGGCTGCGGTCGCGAGCAGTCGGGCGTCCGGCCCCGTCGTCGTCTTCCTGGGCGACAGCCTCACCGCCGGTCTCGGGCTCGGCGAAGAGCAAGCCTACCCGGCCCGGGTCGCCGTCAAGCTCGCCGCCCAGGGCACGCCGGTCAAGGTGATCAACGCCGGGGTCAGCGGCGACACCACCGCCGGCGGTCTCGCCCGCATCGACTGGCTGCTCCGCCAGCACCCCGACGTCCTGGTCGTCGGCCTCGGCGGCAACGACGGCCTGCGCGGCCTCCCCCTGGCCGCCACCGAGAAGAACCTGCGCGACATCATCCGCCGCGGCCAGGCGTCCGGCGTCCGCGTCCTCCTCCTCGGCATGCAGATCCCGCCCAACTACGGCCCCGACTACGTCAACGGCTTCAAGGCCATGTACCCGCGGCTCGCCAAGGAGATGAACGTCCCTCTCGTGCCGTTCCTCCTGGAAGGCGTCGGCGGCGTGGCGGACCTCAACCAGAACGACGGCATCCACCCCACCGCCCAGGGGCAGGAGATGGTGGCCGACAACGTGGTGCCCTATCTCGCCAAGTTGCTGGCCAAGGAGACGGCGACGGCGAAGAAGTGATGGACATGAGGCCACGATGGCGATATCATTCGCATCACGGAGGGCCTCATGGAAGTCTTGAACACCACCCAGCACAACGTCCAATACAGACTGCTGAACCCTGAAGGTCTCTCGACCCTGGACCTGCGGCCGCTTGCCGCGGGGGTGGAGGAAATGGTCCCCGAGACCTGGAGGGTTGAGTTCTACATCGGCGGCAGGATCGTCGCCGACGCGCTGGTCAGCGATCCGCGGGCCGTCGTGCGACTCGTGGAAGCCGGCCGTGGCTACGCCGTCGAGGTGATCTCCTCCCGGGAGCCCCTGGTGAGCCACCGGATCGACTCGTCACGGCTCATCGAATCCATGCTGCCGGCCGCCGTGCCGAGCGCTCCGGCGGTTCTTCAGGCGCGCCGCAACGCCTTGGCCCGTGAAGAGCTGTTCAAGGAGTTCGGCGCCTACACCAGCGCCGAGGTCGCCGATCTCGCGGGCTCCAAGGCGTCCAACAAGGCCGCCCTGGCCAACCGTTGGAAGCAGGAGGGGAGGATCTTTTCGGTGACCCACCATGGGGCCACCTACTTTCCGGCATTCCAATTCGATGACCAGGGCCGTCCACGGCCGGTCCTCGCCCAGGTGATCGCTTCCCTGGGCAGCAAGAGCACGGAGTGGGAGCTTGCCCTCTGGTTCATGGGCAACACGGGATGGTTGGATGGGAAACGACCGGTGGATTTGTTGGAGAGCGATCCGAACGCGGTTGCCGAAGCGGCTGCCTCTGAGGCGGAGGATCTTTACTATTGACGGCTCGCGACGGCGCTCCAGCCCCTGAGCTCCTCGATCCGTTGGTCGAGACATGGAAGTGTGAACGACCGTGGCTCCGTTGCCACAACGTAGGATTTGGAGCCACAGAGTTTAATCCTGGGGTGGGGCGTGGCAGATTCCATCCCTTCACGAGCTCCGATGGCAACCCTGTTCCCTCTCTGTACGGTGCCAGCACCTTCGAAGGTGCCCTGTCTGAGACAGTTTTCCACAATGTCTGGGAGCGCGGCCCCAAATCCCTGGTCCGGCGCTCCTCCTTGTTGCCGATGGTGGTCTCGACTCTCGTCTCGAAGCGAGATCTCGTACTGGCCCAACTCCATGGCTTTGGTCTTCGCCGGCTGGGCATCGACCGGACGCGGCTGATCGACGCCGGCCCCCGCCATTACGCTGGAACCGTCCTCTGGGCCCAAGCGCTCCATCGATGCGAGGCTCATGTCGATGGCCTCGTGTGGGCCTCTCGGCTCCACGACACTGCGCACGCTATCGTCCTTTTTGGAGACCGGGTTCAGCGCAATGAGCTGCTCGTTGCCGAGCCACCCCTGGCGCTGTATCGGGGCTCCGGTCTGGAGCAAGTTGAGCGCGCTGCCGAGCTGGCGGGGATCGCCATCCTCGATTAGCCCTGCCCCTCCCCCTTCGCCGCCTCCCACAGCTCGTCCATCTCTGCGAGCGTCGCCTCCGCGGGGTTCCTGCCGCGGGCGGCGAGGCCTTTCTCGACCTGCTCGAAGCGGTGACGGAACTTGCGGTTGGTGCCGGCGAGGGCGGCTTCGGGGTCGAGGTCGAGCTTGCGCGCCAGGTTGGCCAGGGTGAAGAGGAGGTCGCCCACCTCTTCGCGCATGGCGTCGCGGTCGCCCGCGGCAAGGGCGTCGCGCAGCTCGGCGGTCTCTTCGTCCAGCTTCTTGAGGACGGCGCCGGTGTCCGGCCAGTCGAAGCCGACGCCGGCCGCCTTCTGGGTCAGGCGATAGGCGGCCAGCAGAGCGGGGAGGGAGGCGGGGACGCCGGCGAGCAGGGAGGCGCGGCCGGGCTCTTCCTTCAGCTTGCGCCGTTCCCAGGCCTGGCGCACCGCCTGTGCATCGGCCAACACTTCGTCGCCGAAGACGTGCGGATGGCGGGCCACCATCTTATGATGGACGCGGTCGACGACCTGTGAGAGGCTGAAGGCACCGGCTTCCTCGGCGAGACGCCCGATAAACGCGACCTGGAAGAGCAGATCGCCGAGCTCCTCGGCCAGCTCGCCCCAGTCTCCGGCGTCGATGGCCGCCGCGGTCTCATGGGACTCCTCGAGGAGGTAGGCCCGGATGTCGGCGAGGGTTTGCTCACGGTCCCAGGGACAGCCGTCCGGGGCGCGGAGCCGGGTCACGAGGTCGAGAAGCTTCTGGAGATCGGGGGCTTCGGGCATATGCTATTAGAAAGGAGCGTCGATCCGGGTGAGTAGCGAGGACAAGCAGATCAAGGTCACCGACAAGCGGATGTTCCTGCCCGACGGCGAGCTGCGGGAAGAGTACCGGTTCCTGAACGAAAAATCGACCGCCGCCCCGCCGCCTGCCGAGCCCGCCAAGCCCGTCAGCCCGGAGCCCGCGCCGAGGGCGGAGATGGATGATCTGGACGGCGAGCCGCCGCCCCTGGAGATCCCGGGCGCGCCTCCCGGCCTCGGTCCGACGTTCTACGACCTGGTGGCGATGCTCGCCGAGCCGGTCCCCATCTACCTCGGCGACGTCGAGCTGCCGAACGGACAGTCGGCGGAGAACCTGGAGATGGCCGGCCTGCACATCGATCTGCTCGACGTCCTGCGGCAGAAGACGGCCGGCAATCTCACGGCCCAGGAAAGCGCGTTCCTGGAGGATCTGCTGTACCGGATGCGCGTCCGCTATGTCCAGAAGACCCGCTAGAGCCCTCGGCCTCGCGGTCGCCTTGATGGCTGCCGCCGTGCTCCCCGCGACCCCGGCGGTTGCCGCCGCGGCGCCCGGTGGCGTCTCCTCGCCGCAGGTCACCGGCGTCGAGCTGACCGCGCCGGTCCGCCGCGGCCTGAAGCAGCTCGAGGAGCAGTGGTTGCAGTGGGTGGTCCAGAACAGCAGGCAGGGATCGGAAAGCATCGTCCAGGACTTGCTCGCCACCTCCCGCCAGCTCGGCATGACGCGCCTCCCCGACTTGAGCATCGGCGCTCTCGACCGCGCGGTGCAGGCGGCGCGGCAGGGCGATTTCAACCGCGCCCACTGGGCGCTCGACGCCGCCGAGCGGCTCGACCCGGGGCGCTGCGAGACCGCGTTCGCCGAGGCCACGGTCGACCGCCAGGAGGGCCGTTGGCTCGGCTCGCTGGGCAATCTCCTGCGCGGCTATCTGCGCCTGTTCAGCCTCCCCCTGGAGCGCTACCTCTGGCTGCAGGACGTGCTGGTGTGGGGCGTCTCGCTCCTCCTCTTGAGCGGCGGCCTGTTCATCGCCATCCAGATGGCGGTCAAGGGCAAAGCCCTGTGGGAGGATCTGCTCGATCTCTTCTCCCGCCGCCTCCCCCGGCCGGTCGCCGTGGCGGTCGCGGTGGTGGTTTTCCTCTGGCCCCTGCTGTTGCCGTCCGGTCTGCTCTGGCTCCCCCTCTTCTGGTCGGTGCTGCTGTGGGGGTACTCCTCGGTCAGCGAACGCGCCGTGCTGGTCACCCTCTGGCTGGTGGTCGGTCTGGCGCCGATCCTGATCACCTCGCAGAGCCGGCGCGTCGCGGTGATGCTTTCGCCGCCGGTGCAGGCGATGGAGAGCCTGCGCCAGCACCGGCTCTACGGCGGTCTGTTCACCGATCTCGGCGTGTTGCGTTCCCTGCTGCCGGAGAGCGCCGCGGTCAAGCACCTGCTGGCCGACGTCCACCGCTCGCTCAACCAGTGGGACCTCGCGCAGTCGCTCTACCGCCAGGTGCTGGAGCAGGAGCCGGGCAACACCTATGCCGAGCTGAACCTCGGCGCCTACGCCTATCTCAAGGGAGACTTCGGCAGCGCCATCCAGCACTTCCAGAAAGTCATCGCCACCGATCCGAAGAGCGCCGCGGCGCAGTTCAACCTCAGCCAGGCGTACTCGGACTCCTACCTGTTCGACGACTCGCGGCGGGCGCTGGCGCAGGCGCGGGCGATCGACGACACCCAGGTGGACGTCTGGATGCGCGAGCTGTCCTCGCAACGGGTGGTTACCAACAACCGCGGCATCACCCGCATCCCGGAGATCCGCGACGAGCTGCTCGCCAACTTCCGCGCCCACGAAGCCCCCTCGGCGCGCCTGGAGCTGTTCCGTCACTGGCTCTCCCCGGTGGTGCCGCTGGTCCTCGCGCTGCTCGCCGTCGCCCTGCAACAGGCACGGCGGCCGTTCGCCTCCTCGTCGGATGCCGACCCGCTGCGCTTCCACTCCAACAGCCGTTGGCGGCGCATCCTCCTCCCCGGCGCCGGGGCGGCGGAAAGCGGCGAGGGCGCCGGAGGTTTCTTCGCCGTGCTGCTGCCGGTGGCCCTCCTCATGCTGCCGCTGTTCGGCAGGCTCGGCTACCGTCTCCCTTGGGGGTATGATCCCGGCAGCTCCGTGGCCTGGATCGTGGCGATCCTCGGCCTGACGCTCTATCTCGGCATACGGCTCCGGACGGAGCTGCGCGACGACATATGAGCCACCGGCGCAACGCACCACGGCAGAGGACGATCAGCCATGGCGGTTGAAGGTACTCTCGATCTCTTCAAGCTGCCCGAGGTCCTGCAGTTGATCGCGCAGCAGAAGAAGACCGGCATCCTGACAGTCCAGGGTCTGCAGGACATCATTGCCGTCACCTTCCTGAGCGGCCAGATCGTCGCGGCGGACGCCCTGAACCAGACGGTGGAAGAGGGGCTGTCCCAGGTTCTGGTGGGCGAGCGGCTGCTCACCACGGCGGACTTCGACCGCGCCGCCGCCGAGCACGAGACCGCCGGCGGCCGCCTCCTCGACCTGCTGGTGGAGCGCGGCTACATCGCCCGGCCGGACCTGCTGCGCGGTCTGCGCCTGCAGACCTTCCGGCTGCTCGAGCAGCTCCTGCGCTGGGACAAAGGGGACTTCAAGTTCTACAGCGGCGACGAGGTGCCGTTCGAGGACGGCTTCCATCCGATCGCCGTCGAGGAGCTGCTCTCCCCGGGGGCGGAGGCCGGCGGCGCGGCGCCGCGGCCGGCCCCTCTGCGCCCGGTGCCGGCGCCGCATCACCGTGGCGAGGCGATGGACGACCGCCCGCAGGCTCCCGTGGAGCCGGCGGTCCGGCCGGCCTTGCGGGTGGTCCGCCGGGAGGGCGAGCCGCCGGCGCCGGTGCGCGCGGTGCCGGCGGCCGCGTTGGGGGCGGACGAGCCGTCCAGCCCCTTCCGCCAGATGAAAGTGGAGACGCCGGAGGGAGCGCCGCTCTCCTTCCTGCCCAAGCTGCTCTCCGCCGGGCTCGCCGTGGTCCTCGGCATCGCGCTGCTCAGCCGCCCTGAGGCATTGATCCTCCCCTTTCCCTGGCAAACGCGCGAACGCGCCGACGTCGCGCAGGACCAGCGGGCCTCCCTGTATCTGAAGATCGACCGCGCCGCCAAGACCTACTTCCTCCTCGAAGGGCATTTCCCCGCCAGCCTGGCGGCGCTCCAGAAGGCGGGGCTCCTGGCCGGCGGCGACCTCAACGATCCGCAGGGCCACGCCTTCCGCTACGGCGCCACCGAGGAGAGCTACTCCGTGGAGCCTCTCCAGGGAGAGCAGCCGATCGCCGGCGCCGAGACCTCCGAGGCGATCACCGGCAACTTCCTGCTCGACCCCGAGTTCCTCAACGTCCCCGCCGAGTCGACCGCGCCCCCGCTCGTCCTCCTCGATTAGCGCCTCCTCCTGGAATAAATCTGCGTCCAAGATTGTCAGATAGGGCGTGGCGGAAAGTTGACACCTTGCCACTAAGGTTTTAGACTTCGGATTGTAAGCGGGCTGACCAGGCCCGATGGACACGTCGAAGCAAGGAGGAGGTTCTCGTGAGCAAAATCATCGGTATCGACCTGGGCACCACGAACAGCGTGGTCGCTGTGATGGAGGGGAGCGAAGCGAAGGTCATCCCCAATGCGGAGGGAAACCGCACCACCCCTTCCGTCGTCGGTTTCGCCAAGAGCGGTGAGCGTCTCGTCGGACAGGTCGCGAAGCGGCAGTCGGTGACCAACCCCAAGAACACCGTCTTCTCGATCAAGCGGTTCATGGGCCGCAAGTATGACGAGGTGACGGAAGAGATGAAGATGGTGCCGTATCAGATCGAGCGGGCCGACAATGGCGACGTCCGCGTCAACATCGACGGCAAGAAATATTCTCCGCCGGAGATCTCGGCGATGATCCTGGGCAAGCTGAAGCAGGCGGCCGAGGACTATCTCGGCGAGAAGGTGGAGAAGGCGGTGATCACCGTCCCCGCCTACTTCAACGACTCGCAGCGCCAGGCCACCAAGGACGCCGGCCGCATCGCCGGCCTCACCGTCGAGCGGCTGGTCAACGAGCCCACCGCGGCGGCGCTCGCCTACGGCCTGGACAAGAAGAAGGACCAGGTCATCGCGGTCTACGACTTCGGCGGCGGCACCTTCGACATCTCCATCCTGGAGGTCGGCGAGGGCGTTGTCGAGGTGAAGGCGACGAACGGCGACACCCATCTCGGCGGTGACAACATCGACCAGCGGGTGATGGAGTGGCTGCTCGAAGAGTTCAAGAAGGACCAGGGGATCGACCTCGGCAACGACCCGATGGCCATGCAGCGCCTGAAGGAAGCCGCCGAGAAGGCCAAGATCGAGCTGTCGAGCGCGCAGGAGACGGATGTCAACCTGCCGTTCATCACCGCCGACGCGGCCGGTCCGAAGCACCTCAACCTGCGGCTCACCCGGCCGCGGCTGGAGCAGCTCGTCGACGACCTGATCCAGCGTTCGGTCGGCCCGTGCCGGCAGGCGCTCAAGGATTCGGGCCTCAAGGCCGAGGAGATCGACGAGGTCGTGCTGGTGGGCGGCCAGACCCGCATGCCGGCGATCCAGAAGATCGTCAAGGACTTCTTCGGCAAGGAGCCCAACAAGGGTGTCAACCCCGACGAGGTCGTGGCGGTCGGCGCCGCGATCCAGGGCGGCGTGCTGCGCGGCGACGTCAAGGACATGCTGCTCCTCGACGTGACCCCGCTGTCGCTCGGCATCGAGACCCTCGGCGGCGTGTTCACCAAGCTGATCGAGCGCAACACCACCATTCCGACGCGCAAGAGCGAGACGTTCTCGACCGCGGCGGACAATCAGCCCTCGGTCGAGGTGCACGTCCTCCAGGGCGAGCGCGAGATGGCGCGCGACAACCGCACGCTCGGCAAGTTCCACCTGGTGGGCATCCCGCCGGCGCCGCGCGGCGTGCCGCAGGTCGAGGTGACCTTCGACATCGACGCCAACGGCATCGTCAACGTGTCGGCCAAGGACCTCGGCACCGGCAAGGAGCAGAAGATCACCATCAGCGCGTCGAGCGGTCTCGGCGACAAGGAGATCGACCGCATGGTGAAGGAAGCCGAGATGCATCGCTCCGAGGACCAGGAGCGGCGCAAGCAGGTGGAGGCCCGCAACAAGCTCGACAGTCTCGTCTACTCGACCGAGAAGACCTACGACGAGCACAAGGAGAAGCTCGGGCCGGACGAGAAGGGACAGCTCGAGCAGGCGATCACCGCGGCCAAGAAGGCCCTCGAAGGCGAGGACGCGGCGGCGATGGAGCAGGCGGCGCAGCGCCTCACCGAGGCGTCGCACAAGCTGGCCGAGATCATGTACCGCTCGCAGCAGCAGGGCGGCGCCGCGGGACCGGGCGGGCCGGGTGGACCGGGCGGTGGTCCCACGGCTGGGGCGGGTGCGGGAGCCGGCGCCGGCAAGGCCGCGGACGAAGTGATCGACGCCGAATACGTGGACGTGGACGAGAAGCGCTGAGAGGTCGCCATGGCGCCGCTCAAGAAGATCTACCTCGAGGAGCTGGGACGGATCCAGGAACGGATCAACAGTCTCTTCGAGCAGGCGCTGCTGCCCGCGGAGTACGAGGACACGGAGGGGGGGCCGCCGGGCACCTGGTCCCCCGCCGTGGACGTCCTTGAAACCGAGGACTCCTATCTTCTCTTCGCCGAGCTGCCGGGAGTGCGGCGCGAGGACATCCAGCTCCAGACGCGCGACCGGCGGCTGGAGCTCTCCGGCCGCCGGCAGCCGCTCGGCGAGAACCGCAATTTCCTCCGCATGGAGCGGAGCTACGGCCCCTTCCGCCGGACCTTCGACCTCGGCGAGTCCGCCGACCTGGAGGGGACCTCCGCGGCGTTCGAGCAGGGTATCCTGCGGGTGTTGATCCCGAAGAGCCCTGGCGGCACGACGCGGGTGCCGGTCGGGGAGGAGGGACACTGATGGCAACACGACGCCGCCGGCCCGAGCAGAAATACGTCATGATCAGCGTCGTGGCGGACCGCTACGGCATCCATCCGCAGACCCTCCGCCTGTACGAGCGCGAGGGCCTGATCAAGCCGACGCGGAGCGCCGGCAACACCCGCCTCTACGACGAGGAGGCCATCCGCCGCCTCGAAATCATCCTCACCCTGACGCGCGACCTCGGAGTCAACCTGGCCGGCGTCGAGGTGATCCTCAACATGAAGGAGCGGATGGACCAGATGCAGGGCGAGGTCGACCGCCTCCTCGAATACGTCAAGCGGGAAGCCCAGGAACGGCGCATGAACGTCGAGCGCCAGCACGCCCTGGTGAAGATCCAGAGCGGCCCGCTGATCAAAGTCACCAAGGCTCGCTGAAAAAAACGGACGAGCACGGACAGACACGGACGAGCACGGACGGCACAAACCGGGGCTCGGTCCATGTTTGTCTGTGATCGTCCGTGTTCGTCCGTGTCGTCTTCTCCCGTGCTACGATTTCGCCATGCCGGCCATCGCAGTGTCTGACGAGCGATGCCCTCTCTGTGGCGGGCGTGGTTGGGTGGTGGAGGCGGACAGCGGCGCGGGGATCGCCCGCCCGTGCGCCTGCCGTGAGCAGGAGCGCTCGCAGCGCATGGTCGACGCCGCGGGCGTTCCGCCGCGCTACCGCAACTGCAAGATCTCCAACTTCCAGACCTCCAGCCAGTCGACGCGCGTGCGCACCCGCCTCGAAGCGGCGCGCAAGATCACCCAGGACTACGTCGACAACTTCGTCCTCCACGAAGACCAGGGGTTCCGCCAGTCCGGCCTGCTGTTCATCGGTCCGCCGGGAGTCGGCAAGACCCATCTCGCCGTCGGCGTTCTCAACGACGTCGTCGAGCGCTACCGGGTGCACGGCCGGTTCGCCGAGTTCACCGCCCTGACCCATCAGATCCAGGCCACCTTCGATCCCGGCTCGCCGGAGTCGAAACGGGAGATCCTCGATCCGCTCCTCGACGCCGAGCTCCTCGTCCTCGACGAGCTCGGCGCCCAGAAGCCGACCGCCTGGGTGCGCGACATCCTCTATCTGATCATCAACCACCGCTACACCCGGCGGCTGCCCACGCTGTTCACCACCAACTACCTGCTGGATCCGCCCGCCGCGCGGGCGGTCCATGCGGTGCCGGCCAAGGATGAGAACCTGGACCGCGGGCGTGATCCCGAGCCGGCGGTCCTCGACGAATCCGGCCTGCTCGGCTCCCGTCTCCCCTCCATGCTCGTCAGCCGCCTGTACGAGATGGCGCAGCCGGTGGTGCTCACCGGCGTCGAAGATTTCCGGCGCGAGCACAAGGCCCACGGCACCCGCCTGCGCTGACCCGATGGACTGCTTTCCGGAGATCCTGATCGCGTGACGAAGAAGTCGCTCGCCCTGCTCGTCCTCCCCCTCGTGATCGCCGCCGCGGGATGCGGTCCGTCGTTGCCCCGGCCGTCCAGCCGCCCCAATCCCCGGGTGGGCGCCCGGACCCCCAGGCCGGCGCCGCAGCCTCCCGCCGCCGCACCGACCCCGCCGCCCGTCTCCAAGCCGGCGGCGCCGGTGCCGGAAAAGCCGGCCGAGCCGGTGCAGGGGCCGACCGCGCCGCTCCTGCTCAAAGTCGGCCTCGCCAGCGATCTCGAAACCGTGACGATCCCGTGCTGCGAGGAAAGCCTGATCGCCAGCGTCGACGACGTCACCGTGCCCGTCACCTCGACGATCAAGATCGAGCCGGCCGCCGCCTCCGCCGCCCAGGGTTTCTACCGCCT
Source organism: Thermoanaerobaculia bacterium (assembly GCA_036264355.1). Taxonomy (GTDB): domain Bacteria; phylum Acidobacteriota; class Thermoanaerobaculia; order Multivoradales; family UBA5704; genus UBA5704. Next base: position 5,157 of record DATARD010000245.1, on the reverse strand, counting down.
GCAAGTGGCCGCCCTGCGCGACGAGCGCCAGGCCGACGAGTTGGCGAAACGCTTGGAGCAGGCGACCGGCCAGCCCGGCGAAGCCCACTTCGACGCCGGCATCGACCTCTACCGGGTGCGCGTCGGGCAATATGCCACGCGCGAAGACGCGGAGAAGGATTCGCGCCGCCTGGGCAGCATCGGCGTGGTCGGCGCCTTCGTCGTCAACGAAGGCGGGGGCGTCTCCGCGCCCGCCTTCCGGGTGACTCAGGGCGGCCAGGCCGGCTCGTCCATCGTCTACCCGGGCCGCTGGCTCTCCGCCGCGCCGGCCCAGGCCGCGAGCCTCCGCGTCCAGGGCAAACGCTACCGCGGCAGGATCCTCATCTACCTGAACGACCGTGGCGCCTTGAACCTGATCAACGAGCTGCCGGTCGAAGAGTACCTGCGCGGCGTCGTGCCCAGCGAGATGGGACCCGAGCAGTACAACCAGCTCGAGGCGCTCAAGGCGCAGGCCGTCGCCGCCCGCACCTACACCCTGCGCAACCTCGGCGAGTTCTCCCGCGAAGGCTACGACATCTGCGCCACGCCGCGCTGCCAGGTCTACGGCGGCCTGTCGGTCGAGCACGCCCTGTCGGACCGCGCCGTCGCCGAGACCGCCGGCCAGGTCGTGCTCTACAAGGGCGAGCTCGCCGACACCCTCTACAGCTCCACCTGCGGCGGCCACACCGAAGACGTCGGCGTCATCTTCCCGCTGAAAGACGAGCCCTATCTCAAGGGCGTGCCGTGCATGGAAGTCGGCTTCGCCCGCCTGGAGGGGAGCCTGCCGCCGGGGGTCGCCTTCCCCGAAGGATTGACCCGCGAGATCCTGCCGCCGGCGCCGGGCAGCTCCCCCGTGCAGTCGTTCGCCGCGCGCATCGAGCACCTCGCCCTCCTCGCCGGGGTGCCGGTGCCGCACGAGCGCCTCACCTCGCTCGACCGCCGGGAGGTGCAGCGCTTCATCGCCTACGCCTTCGACCTGGTCCTCGACGCCCGCCTCCTCCTTGCGCCGCAGGACGTCGAGTACCTGCTGCACGATCCGCCCAAAGACTGGAGCGAGGAAGACCGCCGCGCCGCCGCCTACCTGATCCACAGCGGCCTCATCCGCGGCCCGCTGGACAAGCCGCTGGACGACAAGGAAGTCGAGCAGACGCTCCTCGCCCTCTCCGAGCTGCTGCGCGTGCTGCGGCGTGAGGAGGTCTCCTTCCTCTCACTCGACGACGGCAAGCTGATCGTCAAATCCGGCAAGGACCAGCAGGTCTACACCCTGCCCGGCCAGCTCTCCACCTTCCGCAAGCGCGGCACCCTGATGGCCAGCTCCGCCCTCGCCATGGTCCCCGGCGACCGCCTGACCCTCTTCTGGCAGGGCGACCGGCTCCTCGCCCTGGCGCAGGAAGTGGACCTGGACGGCGTCGCGTTCGACCGCAGCAGCCCCTACAGCTCCTGGACCCGCTTCCGCACCGACTCCCAGCTCGCGGCCAACGTGCGCACCCGCTTCCCCGGGCTCGGCTTCCAGACCTTCGACATCCTCGAGCGCGGCGGCTCCGGCCGGGTCGGCAAGATCCGCATCACCGGCGACAACGGCCAGACCATGGAAGTCGACGGCCTCGCCGTGCGCTGGACCCTCGACGTCCCCGACACCCTCTTCACCGCCAAGCGACTCGCCCCGAAAAATCAGGAGCCCGGCTGGCTCTTCACCGGCCGCGGCTTCGGCCACGGCGTCGGCATGTGCCAGGTCGGAGCCTACGGAATGGCCCAGCGCGGCCACGATTACCGCGAGATCCTCACGCACTATTACAGTGGCGTGGAATTGGGGCGGGTGCGCTGGAGCGGAGCTGGGGTGGCGCCGGCTCCGGCGGCGAAGAAGTAAAGACGGCGGCCTGGACCGTTTTGCAACGGCTCGGCCAATTTTTCGCCGGCTCGCGTGGATTTCCAACGCCCTGAAGGGAACCAAAACGCCTCGCACAGTTCTTCGGCGCCCCGGCGTAAACTGCGCGAGGCGCCGAAGAATACGGCGGCCTGGATCGTTTTTCGACGGCTCGCACAGATTTTCAACGCCTCGAACAAAACCGAAACACCTCGCGCGATTCTTCGATACCTCGCCGTAAACTCCGCGGGGCGCCGGAGATTCCGGCGGCTCGCCCAATTTTTCAACAACTCGCGCAGATTTTCGATGCTCCGGATAGAACCAATCCACCCCGCACAATTCTGCGACGTCCCGCCGTAAAATTGTGGAAGGCGCCGAAGATTCCGGCGGCCTGGATCGTTTTCCGGCGGCCCATATAGAGTCTCGACGCGTCGAATAGATTCAAACGGCTCGTAGGGATTTGCGGCGCCTCGCCGTAAAATCGTGGAAGACGTCGAAAAATGCGGTGGCTGCTTTTTTCCCGAGCAGGAACAGCGGGAAACAAAAAAAGGGGGCGTGCCGGCCGGCACGCCCCAGAAAATTTCACGGCTGGATTGGAGAACGCCGTCAGGCGTCAGGTGGCGGACGAAGCCGGCGGCGTTTCCGGAGCCGGCGCGGGATCCGTCTTGCTCTTGCGGCCCCGGAACGGCTGCAGACCGAACTCGGCGATTTTCTCGGACCGGCTGCCGAAGTGCTGCTTGACGCCCTTGCGCAGCACGGTCGCCAGCAACCGCACGTCCGAGATCGCCACCTTGAGCTGCTTCGACAGATCCTGCTTCGTCGCGGTCACGGCCGCATGCTGCTTGGCCAGATCCTGCGCCGCGCCCAACTTCTCCCCGAGGACGACACGGCCCGCCTCCAGGTGCGGAATCTGGTTGACGCTGCCCTCGAGCGACGTCTGGAATCGCTGAGCGTCCCCCAAGGTCCCGGAATACGTGGTTTCGTTCGACATGGTCTCTCTCCTGACTGGAGCCTCGCGGCCCCCAACCTCACAGGCGCCGGAATTGGCGGTGAGGGAGTTACATTGCGCATAGAGTCTATGAGTTGTGCATCGTTGTCAAGCCCCCATTCGAACAAAGTTTCTCTTCGCCGGGGTGGGCTCGCGCATAGAGTGGGGGGACGGAAGGGGGCGGGCAGATTGAAAATTGGATTTTGAATCGGCCCGTTTGCTATCCTCTCTTCATGATCCAGCGGCTTCTCCTTCCCCGTCTCCAGGACCTTGCGACCCGCTATCCAGTCCTCACGTTGACCGGGCCGCGCCAGTCGGGAAAGACGACCCTGAGCCGCATGGCCTTCCCCGACCTGCCGTATGTCTCATTGGAGAATCCGACGCAGCGCGCATTCGCACAGGAAGATCCAGTCGCGTTCCTGGCGCGTTATGGAAGCGGTGCTGTCATTGACGAGGTGCAGCGGGTTCCCCAGATTTTCTCCTATCTCCAGGGCATGGTGGACGAAGATCCCCGGCCCGGCCGGTTTCTGCTGACCGGCTCCCAGAACCTGGCGCTGGTCGACGCCGTCACGCAGTCGCTCGCCGGCCGCACCACGCTCACGGAGCTCCTGCCGCTCTCGCTGGAGGAGGCGCGCCGTTTCCCCGAGCCACCGGAGGATCTCGACACTCTGCTCTGGCAGGGCGGCTACCCGCGGATCTACGAGCTGAAGCTGCCGGCTCACGAGTGGCTCGCCGACTACACCGCCACCTATGTCGAGCGGGACGTACGCCAACTCCTCAAGGTCGGCGATCTGCTGCTCTTCCAGACGTTTCTCCGTCTCTGTGCCAGCCGCACCGGGCAGATCCTCAACCTCGCGTCGCTGGCCAGCGACTGCGGCATCTCGCAGCCGACGGCGCGTTCCTGGCTCTCGGTGCTGGAGGCGAGCTACATCGTCTTTCGCCTGCCGCCGTTTTTCGCCAACCTGAGCAAGCGGCTCATCAAGGCGCCCAAGCTGTACTTCTACGACACCGGCCTCGCCACGACGCTCCTCAACATCGAGATTCCGCAGCAGCTCGAAACGCACCCTTTGCGGGGAGCCCTCTTCGAGACCTGGGTCGTCGCCGAGATCGCCAAGGCTCATCTCCATCGCGGCCGCCGGCCGCGACTCTCCTTCTATCGCGACCGCAGCGGCCTGGAGATCGATCTGGTCCTGGAGAAGGGAGCCGATCTCGTGCTGGTGGAGGTCAAAGCGGCGCAGACTCCGTCCAGCGAAGCTTTCTCAGCCTTCGAGCGCTTCGCCGCGGCACTGACGGCGCCGGAAGCGCCCAAGATCGTCGACCGGCTCGTCGTCTACGGCGGCCTGGAGTCGCAGGAGCGTACCCGTGGAAAGATCCTCTCCTGGCACGAGCTCGATGGCTATGAGTGGTGAGGCAAGCGCTCCGCGGGTCGACTGGAAGGCGGTCGGGCTCTACTACGCCTTGGCCTGTGCCATCTCCTGGCCGTCGTTCTGGTGGCGGGACATGCACACGGCCAGTTGGGCGGCTTGGCGGGTGCCGGGGTTCTTGAAGATGGCGCCGATCATGTGGGGACCGGGAATCGCCGCCCTGGTCGCGCTCGCCGTCTTCCGGCGCAGCCACCCCAAGACCATCACGTTCTTCGGCAGCTCCGCCGGCAGGAGCCTGGCCTTCTACTTCGTGCCCTTCGCGCTCCTCGCTGCCGTCTGCCTGCCGGGAGCCGGGCAACCCGGGCGCGTCGCCGGCATGACCGGCCTCCTCTCCGTGATTGGCTACTTCAACATCCTGGGCGAAGAGCTGGGCTGGCGCGGCTTCTTACAAGACGCCCTGCGTCCGCTCTCCCGCCTGCCTCGCTATGTGCTGCTCGGCGCGATGTGGGAATTCTGGCACTTCACCAATCGTACCCACGAAGGCGGCCTCGCCCAGATCGCTCTCCGCCTCGCCATCTGGTACCCGGTGACCATGCTCCTCTCCGCCGTGATCGGCGAGGCGACGGACCGCAGCCGAGCCTTGGTGGTGGCCGTCACCCTCCACTCCTGGATCGACGCCCTGTTCGAAGCCCCGTCTCTCCTCGGCGTGGCGCCCGTGCGGGTGTACGTCGTGTTCGCGGTTTCGCTGGTGTTCTGGGCGTGGATTCTGCGGCGATGGCGAGGGCGGGCGCTGGAGCCGGCACGCTAGAGTCCTTGAGGGGAAACTTTTCGTGCGTCTGAGTCGAGTTTTACGCGACGAGTTTTTCTCTTTCGCAGAAGCGACGGATTTCTCCTTCAAGTTTCTCAAAGGCCTGACGCAGCCG
>DATARD010000175.1:0-14457 GCA_036264355.1 Thermoanaerobaculia bacterium | reverse complement strand
ACCCCCGGCCCCTCTCCCGTCTCCCTGCCACCCGCCCGCCGGGAGAGGGGAGAAAAGCAACACAAAAAGCAACAAGACAGAAACCGGAAAAGACGGCTGTTGCTGAGCTTGTCTCCCCTCTCCCGGGGAAATGGCGGGCGGGAGACGGGAGAGGGGCCGGGGGTGAGGGCGCCTTGCGGGCTGCGGCTCCAACGCATCCGGCCACCGCCTCCTACCAGCCCATGCACCGCGGCGATCTGATCGCGAACGGGCCGGGCGTCTCCGTGCCGGTGCCGCTGGACATGCCGCGCTTCAGCTATCCGCCGGCGGCCCGCGGCGTGGCCGGTGACGTGGACGTTCATCTCGACCTGCTGGTGGACGAGAACGGCCGGGTGATCGACGCCAAGGTGCGCGAAGGCGATCCGCACGGGCTGGGCTTCAACGAGATCGCCTTGGCCGCCGCGCGGAAGGTGCGGTTCCAGGCCGCCACACGCAACAAGATTCCCGGAAAGATGTGGACCGAGATGATCCTGGAGTTCTCGGCCGGCCGCTGATGCTATCCTAGAGCAGATCCTGTCAGCCGGACAACGACTGCCGACCAGGAAGGTGGGTGGTGTTTGGCGCTCCTCGACGAGCACATCGAAGGCAAATACGAGATCCTCGAGAAGCTTCGCGAGGGAGGCATGGGCGCCATCTACAAGGTGCGCCATCGCCTGCTCGACGAGTTGCGCGTCGTCAAGGTCATCCGCGCCAACCTGGAGAGCCCGGACGCAGGCGACCGCTTCCTGCGCGAGGCGCGGGTCGCCATCCGCCTGCGTCACCCGAACATCGCCCAGCTCCACGACTTCGCGATTGCCGCCGACGGCAACGCCTACATCGTCATGGAGCTGATCAACGGCTCCACGTTGCAGGAGATCCTGAAACGCCACGGCCCGCCGCCGATTCCGCTCAGCCTGGAGATCGCCCGCCAGGCGGTCAAGGCGCTGGGCTATCTCCACCGGCAGAAGATCGTCCACCGCGACGTTTCGCCCGACAACCTGATGCTCACCCGCGACGCCGATGGCCATCCGCTGGTCAAGCTCATCGACCTGGGGATCGCCAAGGCGTTCGAAGGCGCCGGCGGGCTCACCACCACCGGCATCTTCCTCGGCAAGCCGCGCTACGCCTCGCCGGAGCAGTTCGGCGGCACGGGCCTCGATGCGCGGAGCGATCTCTACTCCTTCGGCGTCGTGCTCTACGAGCTGCTCACCGGCTGCTGCCCGATCTCGGGCAACGATCCGGCCTCGTTCATGGCCGGCCACCTGCTCCGGCCGCCGCTCGCTTTCTCCGAGAGCGATCCGGAAGGCAAGCTGCCACCGGCCCTGCGCGAGCTGCTTTTCAGGACTTTGACCAAGGAGCCGGCGCAACGGATCGGCAGTGCCGAGGAGCTGCTGTGGGCATTGACCATGGTGCAGGACCAGTTCGAGCCGGCCACGACGGCGGACCTGGAGGCCGTTCTCGCGGCGCTGCCGGAGGTGCAGACTGAAACGCCGGTGCGGCCCGGCTCCACCCAGAACCGGCTGGACCATGAGTTCTGGATGACTCAGACGCCGCCGCCGGCAGCGCGCGTTCCGCTCGAATCTCCCGGCGCCACCATCGTTCCACCTCTCGGCAGCAGCCTGGCCGAGTCCGTGAAGACACAGCGCCTCCCAGGAGCCTCTCCCGCGGCTCCGGACGCCACGGCGGCAGGTCCAAACCCAACCCGCATTTTGCCGATGCTGGATGGCGAGGCGGCGAAGACCCGCGTCACGCCGCTGTCTGCCACCGAGCCGGCCAGGACGCTGGAGGCGCCACTCCGGCCCTCGGTGCTGGACGACCTCACCTGGGTGACGACTCGCACAGCCCGTCCGACGTCCACGCCGCCGCCGGTGATCGCGGCGCCGCCTGCCCAGGCGACAGAGCCCGTTTCCGGCCGGAGCCCGAAGGCCGCGCTGATCGCCGGTGGCATCGCGCTCGCCCTGCTGGCTGGCGGAGCCGGTGTCTGGAGGCTCACCCGCAAGCCGGTTCCCGAGCCGCCGCCTCCCGCCGCGGCGTCGCAGCCGCCGGAAGTCGTCGTACCTCCCGCGGCTGCTCCGGTCTCCGTGAATCCAAGCCCGGAACCCGCCGCATCCAAGGCTCCCGGAGCCACGGAAGAATTCGGTGCGGCGGCCAAGGCGGCCAAGAAAGATCAGAGCAAGAAGATCGTCACGCCCGATCCTTCCGCCGCGCCGCCTCCGAAGCCCGCGGATCTGGCACCGATGCAGCGCGGCGACCTGATCCTCCGCGGGCTCCCCAACGTCGAAGAGCCCGAGGCCGCCGATATACCCAGGTACTCCTACCCAGCGGCGGCACACGGCTCCGGCAAGTCCGCCAAGGTGCGAGTGTCCGTGCTGGTCGACGAAAACGGCAAGGTCGCCAATGCGGTGATCAAAGAAGGTGATTCCTCCGGTCTCGGCTTCAATGAAGCCGCCCTCGAAGCGGCGCGCAAAGTGCCGTTCGCGCCCGCCACCCGCGACGGCATTCCGGGTAAGATGTGGACCGAGCTGATCTTCGAGTTCGCGGAATGAACACCCGGTTATTCGTTGCTTTCCAGGCGAGCCAGAGACTCCCTGTAGGCCTCTGAAGCCTCGATCCGGGTCTGCGCATTGCGGATCGGATCGAGGAAGCCGTTGACGATTTCCTCAACCGACTGGCTGGATTGCTCACTCAGACGCTCGGCCACCTGTTCGACCCGCGCTCTGATGCTCGCGACCAATCTTCCCGTCAAAAACTCCTCGTTGGTCCCGGTGGTGCGCACTGTGATGGCATTGGCCACCGCGGGTGACCAGACATCGTGGAACGATTGCTGTCGGTGAGCCGGGCCATACATGTTGAAGTGCCAGAGCTGGTTGGGGTTCTCGCCCAGATTGCTCTCCACCTTGAGGCTCGTGTCGTCCTCTATGGCCACGAAGTCCTGCCGCATCGTCTCCAGATGCTGTTTGCGCAGTCTCGTGATGTTGTTCAATTTCGTGACGGGCTCGCGCTCCGGATCGTCCCGCACCTGTTCAATGTCTTGCTGGACCGCCGCATCGAAATCCTCGAATTCGTTGAGCAGTGCTTCCCAGAGATCCGTCTTGAGGCTGTCTTCCTCACCGGACCGATTGTAGTTCTCGAAGGTCACGGTATCGTCGCCATCTCTGGCAACCACGGCGGCATGGTGCTCCTGGTAGGGAACGATGCCCTGCGCCTTCGCATACTGGTTGTCGGCCAGCGTGCCGAGAAGCTGCGCGTTGGTCTGGACGATCAGCAAGTCTTCATAAATTTCGGCGATTTCTTCCGCGTCCAGGTTGGAGAAGCTCAGATCGTGCGAGAGAACGCCGCTCTCATCCACCACCGAGGGGCTGGTCTGGGCTATGATGGAAAACGATTCACCGACCTCGGGTGCGGCAAACTCGTTGACGCCGAGCCTGGCGTTGCGCCGAGCATCGTTCCGGACGGTCTCATACTCCTGGACCCGCTGGATTCGCAGCACTTTCTTGATGTGATTGAGCACATAGGGGGCCAACGGCCTCTGCTCCTCTGTCTTCCCGACGTGCAATTCATAGATTTGAGCCCACAGAGCCTGCGGAATCCCGGGCAGGCTCAGGGCTTTGAGGATCTGGTCTGCTGGAACCAGATGGGACCGCCGGAAGAAGCCCTCGGCGAAGTAGTCGCGGACCTCTTGTGAGATCGGCAGCCGCGTATCGTTGACATTCGGGAAGACGCTTTTGGCTTGCTGAATTTTCTGGGGAAAAGCACTGAGCGGTTCCCTTGCTCTGGTCCCGTGGATCGCCGTGGCGATGTAATTGATATCGCCCTGCCGGGCCGACACCGAGCCCGCGAGCTCCAGGCCCTCTTGCGCGTTGCCGATCACCGCTTTCTTGCCTCGAACGATCCGTTCAGACACCGAATCGCATTCATTCGCGTCCATGAGCTCCTCGTCGACATCGACATCAGGGCTTTTCTCCGGCTCCACCTGGACCAGGGTAACGCTGTTGCCGTCGATGTTTTCGGGGTTTCTCGGAGCTTGCAGGGTTTCGGACGAGTTTGCCTTCAGGGTGATCCGCGAGCCGATGTCGATCAGGCGCATGCGGTTGGCGGCCACTGCCCCGGCGGTTCCGTAGAAGACCTTGGGCTGCCCCGTCGTGCTCTCCATCGCCAACTGCCCATGCTCCGAGACCTTGAGCGGCGGATTCGCCGCGTAGCGATTCACCCAGCTCAGCCTCTGTGTCACCTGCGTTGCCTCGTCCGACGGAGTCGTCGTGCGTGACTGGTCGAGGACTTGGCTGGGAAACATCTGCCCGGCGTGGACGGCCGCCGTCTGGTAATCGTTCGGTTGAATGACAGAGAACCTTTGCACGGCAGGCTGCGCGAAGGGCCGCGCCTGGAAGGCGTTTGGCTGCGCCGGCGACGCGCCCGGCCTCTCAGGACAGGCCCGATGGATTCTCCGGTTCATCATGGCAACGACTGTCCTCCACGCATTCCGGATAGACTATATCCTGGATTGAATTCGAGGGTCGCGGAATGAAAAAGCTCATCGTCCTTCTCTTTCTGGCGTCCGCCGGGCCGCTCGCCGCCGCCCCCATCCGCATTGATTCGCTCCATCCGTCGTCCAGCCCCGGCGAATGGGCCGTGATGGTCTCCGGCGCGAAGCCGGACGCCCTGACCTTTCTGGCCGATGGCACCGCGCTGAAAGCCGAAGCGGCAGGGACGGAAGGAGACGCGGCGCGCGTGCGCCTGACCGGCGTGCCCACCGGAGCTGGCCGGATCGAGGTGGCGCCGCGCGGCAAGGAGAAGGACGGCCCGGCCGCCGCGGTGCGGATCGGCGTGCGGGACGCCCGGATGGCAGCGTTCAGCGATCTCACGATCTACCACATCATGGTGGACATGTTCGCCGACGGAAACGCCGGCAACAACGGCGAGATCACCGGCTGGAAGCACCCCAACTATGCCGGCGGCGACCTGCAGGGCATCCTGGCGCACGCCGGCTACATCCAGGACCTGGGGATGAACGCCGTCTGGCTCAGCCCCATCTTCGCGGCCCGCAGCTCGCACGGCTACGACGTCACCAACTACTACCAGGTCGGCGGCGCCGTGGCGGTGCCCAACGATCCCAAGGCGTCGCTCGATCTCTTCCAGAAGCTGGTCGCGGATCTTCACCAGCGCGGCATCCGGGTGATCCTGGACATTCCGCTCAACCACGCGAGCGCCTCCTACCAGCGCGATGCCGGCGATCCGGACCAGCTCCATCCGCGCGCCACCGGTCCCAAGCAGGAGGCGGAAAAGCTCTGGGAGAACTGGGGCGCCGGCTACCGCTATTGGGATTTCAGCCACGCGCCGACCCGGCGCTTCCTGGAGAACGCGGCGCTCCACTGGCTGCGCGACGAAAACGTCGACGGCCTGCGGCTCGACTACGTGCGCGGCGTGCCGCACGATTTCTGGGCCGACCTCTACGGCGAAGTGAAGAAGGTCAAGCCTGGCGCCTTTCTGGTCGGCGAGGCGTGGACCGACGCCCAGGGGCCGGACGTGAACGCGAAAGACATCGCCACCTACTACGCGAAAGTGGACGGCCGGCCGCAGTTCGATTCGCTCCTGGAGTTTCCGTTCCAGAAAATCATGACCGAGGTCTTCGCCCAGGGCGAGCCGGCGCGCAATCTCGAAGCCTGGCTCCAGACCGACGAAGCCGTCTACGGACCGGACGCCTTTCCCACCTACTTCCTGGACAACCACGACATGTCACGCTTCCTGTCCTGGACCGACAAGCCCGACCGCCTGGTCGCCGCCGTCGGCTTCATGGCGAGTCTGTCGAGCCCGGTCGTGCTGTTCTACGGCACCGAAACCGGCCTCGCGAACGGCGATCCGAAAACCGGCTTCACCGACACCGGCCGTATCCCCATGCCCTGGCAAAAGCTCGACACCGCGCTGACCGGCCGCATCCACGCCATCCTGCAAGCCCGCAAAGAGCATCCCGCCCTCACCCGCGGCGGACGCCTGCCGCTCCTCGCCGACAAGGAGGTCCTCGTCCAGGCCAAGATCGCGCCCGAGGAAACTGTTCTGGTGGGAGTGAATCTGTCTGCCGCGCCGCGGGAGGTGGAGATCGATACAACCGGTCTACTGCCCGCCGGAGCCAAGCTGACGCCGCTTCTCGGCAGTCCGGTGGCGGCGATCGGAGAGAACGGCCGGCTCAAATGGCAGCTTCCGCCGATGGCGACGGTGATGCTGGCGGCTCCGCGGTGACCTCAAGCCCGGCTTTGCCGAAGCCGTCTAGAGGATCTCCGGAAGGGGTCGTCAAAGCAGGATGCCGTCAGGAAGTCTTGAGGAAAGTGTCTCGAATATCCGCTAAGACACTGCTGCTGCCGGGGAATCCACCCATCAGTAGCCATCGGAGATATTCGTCAACGACGAGAAGCGCCTCCCGGTCAAGCTCATAGTCGGAGACCTCGAAAGATTTCCCGTACTTACCAATCGGCTGAAGATGATCGAGCCTTAGGATCGACTCCTTCCGGCTGCCGAAGGGCAGCCGATCCCACATGTACTGCGGGTATTCGCAACGCCTGATCCGTTCTACGAAATCTGGTCGCCATCCACCACTGGACCCACTCGCGTCGACGCCGTAGTAAGGGGCGACGAGGATTGTCGGATTTGTCTGATGCCGAGCTGAGCCGGTCCTGACGCTCTTGGGAATGTCATCTCCTCCGGTGCTCAAAACGAGCGCGGGTCTCCTCTTTGCCCGTTGAACGAGATAGACCTCCCCTTCGTACTGCGGCAGGCCAGCGACCGGCAGTCTGGGACCGGTTGAAATGGCCTGTCCAAGAAGAGCTTCCATCCGGAATTCCGCTGAGCTATGCTCAGTCGACTTGGACCGACTCTCTGGAACGAGCCGATAGGGCTGCTGGTCGACGTGCGCCAGGAAGGCCCATACCAGGCGGCCTCGACGTAACTGCCGATCCTGAGCCTTGACCCACCAGGGGTCGCAGTAATACTGGAGGCAAGCTTCAGGGAATTCCGGGATCACGGCGCGCGGGTGACTTCCAGATGGAATCATCGAACTGAAGGCGCCCGCGCTCCTCCTTCAGGGGCGCGCCGGCCAGACTGTCGAGCCACTCTTGGCCCTTCTCGAAGACCTCGTCATAGCGAGGAGCAGGATCAGGAGGGCGGAGGGTCTCTGTCTGCATCTTCTCTTTCAGACGACGCTTGACGAGAGCTTTGAGGTTCTTGATCTTGGTCTTGGAGAGCTTTGGAAGCGGCGGCAGCTCCTCGTGCTCCTCCGGAGCACTCACCGGCTCATCGACGGCCGGGCGGAAGTCCAAGGTCTCGCCTGGGGCTGCTTGCAGCATCGGCGCGGTCCTGTAGACGTAGTGGAGGAGTCCTGTCGTGTCGCTTCCGTAGGTCCGGACAGATTTTCGGACCGCGCTCGCGACAGGAAATGGGAGCCTGGGCTCCAAGCGATCGGCCAAACCCGGCTCCTGCGCTTTCCAGCGGAAGGCGTCCTCCTCCTTGTACTGGCTGGGAAAGCGGCGCTCAACAGCTTGGATCGCATGGGCCGCCGGGCCGAGGCGGTGATAGACCTCAACAGCCCACGGGCCAAAGTGATGGAATCGCCAGGGGGCTCCGGAGAAGGTCTCCCCCCCGTTCTCCTGGGCATAGGCGAGGTCGGCAAGGTAAACGAGCTTGATCAGGTGGATTGGTCCCAATTCGCGGTCCTTGAAATCCTCAGCCTCCGCGGCGACCGCGAGGGCATATTGGATGACGAGGTCGGCTTTTTGAGGATCCATGGTTTCAAGTGCTCGACGGAACAGAATGAGCCTCCCTGCCTTCAACAGTGGTTTGCCGTGCTCCGATTCCGATTCGGCCTTCAGGCTTAGTCTACAGCATCTCCAGGTTCGCAAACTTCGCCACCAGCTTCCGCTTCCCCGCCTTCTCGAAGAAGACGGTGAGGCGTGCTTCGTCTCCGTCGCCTTCGAGCTCGAGGACGACGCCTGGACCGAGCGTGGGGTGGCGGACGCGGCTGCCGCGCTTCAGTGGACGGCGCGGAGCCATGACTTCCTGCGGCTCCGGAACGACCTGGCGGCCTCCGGACGGCTGCGGCCGGTTGAACGACCGCTGGCCGGGGGCGGCCATGGGGGGCGGCGGAGCGGGCCGACCGCTCTGCGGATTCGTCGCCTGCGGTGCGGTGGGCCGGCCCTGGTTGAAGAAGGTGTAGATCTCCTGGGTACGCTCGCTGTAGCGCTCCTGAGTGAACAGGCTCGGGCTGTGCTTGACGTCGAGAAGCTGGTCCGGCAGCTCGCGGAGAAATGGCGACTCGGCCTGGTCCTGGTAGCGGCCGGCGATGCGGCGGCGGCGGCAACAGGTGAGGTAGAGCAGCTCGCGCGCCCGCGTCATGCCCACATAGAGAAGCCGGCGCTCTTCTTCGATATCGTCCCGCCCGCCCTGTGAGTTGAAGTGCGGCAGCAGGCCGTCTTCGAGCCCGGTGAGGAGCACCGTCTTGAACTCCAGACCCTTGGCGCTGTGCAGCGTCATCAGCGAGACGCCGCGCTCTTCCTGCAAGGAGTCGAGATCGGTGACCAGAGCGATGTGATCGAGGAACGAGGTGAGAAGGTCCTGGTCGCTGCTGTTGTAGCTGCTCCCCTCGGTGAACTCCTGGGCCGCGGAGAGGAACTCGCGGATGTTCTCGATCCGCGCCATGTCGTCCTGATCGTCCTTGCGGAAGAGGTCGATGTAGCCGGTGTCCGCCAGCAGGCGGTCGAGAACGGCAGGCAGCGGCAGCTCCTGGGCAGCCTTCTGCAAGCCGACGATCAGGTCGCGGAACTTGCGCAGTGCGGCGGCGCTCCGCTGCGGCAGGCTCCCCAGATCGTCCAGATAGAGGACGTCCCAGAGCGGCTGGCCGAGCTGGACGGCGCGGTCGCGCAGCAGCTCCAGAGTGGATTTGCCAATTCCTCGCGGCGGCTGGTTGACCACACGCAGCAGGGAGAAGTTGTCGCGCGGATTGCGCAGCACACGCAGATACGCCACCAGGTCCTTGATCTCGGAGCGGTCGTAGAACCGGGTGCCGCCGACCAGCGAGTAGGGGATCTCGCGCTTCAGCAGCTCGTCTTCGATCGCCCGCGTCTGCGCGTTGGTGCGCACCAGAATGCCCATGTCGCCGAGCTTGTAGCGGCTGCGCAGAGTGCGGATCTTGTCGACGACGAAGCTGGCCTCGTCCCCTTCATCGCTCGCTTTGTAGAGCTCGACATGGGGGCCGGAGCCGTTTTCGGTCCACAGGCGCTTGCCGCGGCGGTTGACGTTGTGGGCGATGAGCGCGCCGGAGACGTCGAGGATGGTCTGGGTCGAGCGGTAGTTGCGCTCCAGCTTGCGCACCTCGGCGCCCGGAAAGGTCGCTTCGAACTCCAGGATGTTGTCGAGGTCGGCGCCGCGCCAGCGGTAGATCCCCTGGTCTTCGTCGCCCACGGCGGTGAGGTTGCCGCCGGAGCCCACTAGCTCCTGGATGAGGCGGAGCTGGGCATGGTTGGTGTCCTGGTATTCGTCCACCAGCAGATATTGCGTGCGGGCGCGAACCCGGGCGCGGATGTCGGCGTCTGTGCTCAACAGCTTGACCGACAAGGAGATCAGGTCGTCGAAGTCGACGCCCGACGCCTGCTGCAGCAGCCCCTGATAGCGCCGGTAGAGGTTGGCGACCTTCTTCTCGAAGAAGTTCTGCGCCGCGGACTCATAGGCGGCGGACTCGATGAGCTTGTTCTTGGCGGCGCTGATCTGGTGCAGCACGGCGCGCGGCGAGAACGCCGTCTCGGAGAGCCCTTCCGCGGCCAGCGCCTCCTTGATCAGGCTGAGCTGGTCCGCCCCATCGAGAATCGCGAAGTCGCGGCGCAGGCCGACCCGTTCGCCGTAGCGGCGCAGCAGCACGAGCCCGTAGCGGTGGAACGTGCCGACCGACGTCGTGAGCGGATGGATGCCGAGCAGCTCCTCCACCCGTTCGCGCATCTCGCCGGCCGCCTTGTTGGTGAACGTCATGGCCGCGATGTTGCCGGGATCGATCCCGCGCTCCACGGCCAGCCAGTAGATGCGGTACGTAATCACCCGGGTCTTGCCGGAGCCGGCGCCCGCGAGGACGAGCTGCGGCCCCTCGCCATGCGTCACCGCGGCAATCTGTTCCGGATTCAGGGTCCGTTCGAGGTCAAGCGAAGCTGTGCGTCTCACGGGGGGATCTTACCTGATCGACGCCGGAGGAGTTGGACCGAGCCTTGGACCTCTGGTTCGATCTCGCGCAGGCGACGAACGACATCGACCCCGGCCGATGCTAGAATAGCTCTGTGACCCAAGTTCCGGCCAACGAGGTCAGTGATGCCCCATACCCGCTACTCCAGTGACGAGATCGTAGAACGTGGCCAAGCACTCTACGACCACGAAATACGCGACAAGCTCGATGCGAGCCTCCGTGGCAAATTCCTCGCCATCGACATCGAAACGGGGGAGTACGAGATCGACGCTGACGAGCGGTCAGCCTTGAAGCGCGTTCGAGCGAAGAACCCAGGCGCCGCTTTGTACCTCCTCCGCATCGGTCATCCCGCAGCGCACCGCTTGGGACGGAAAGCTGTCGTGGCCTCTTGATGCTGACCGGGCGAGTCACCAGCGAGAAGGAGGCAGTCGTCCAGATCCGGGTGCTCGGCCCGGCAGGGCAGACAGCTCTTGTCGAGGCTGCGTTCGCAGTGTGAACTGACACTCAATTCGGCGGCGTGGTCCGGCAGGGCCAGATCCAGATCGCCCCTAAACTCCGCTGCGCGGTCTAACACGCCAGCCTGGCCTCCCATCAACGGGTGGGCGACTTGGAGGGATCTTACCTGATCGCCGAGAGGACGAGATCCTTCGGTCACCCGGTGCCCTCCCGCCGCTCTTGGCTCTGGTACACCCGCTCGATGTACTGATACATCTGCCCGATGTACTGGTACATCCGCTCGATGTACCGGTCAGCCGACCGATGTACTGGTACATCCGCCCGATGTACTCGTACATCTGCTCGATGTATTGGTACAGCCGCCCGATGTACTCGTACATCTGCTCGCTGTACTGGTACAGCCGCTCGATGTACTGGTACATCTGCCCGATGTACTGGTACATCTGCCCGATGTACTGGTACAGCCGCTTGATGTACCGGTACAGCCGCTCGATGTTACCGGTACAGTCTGACCGATGTACTGGTACAGCCGGCCGATGTACTGTCACCTCTGGAGGTCGGAGCCCTCCATGCGCAGACGGCGCGATTCCGGCCTCTCGCCAATCGACGAAGAGAAGAAACCACCCCGGCGCGCCTACTCCCACCGCCAACAGGCGGTGTCTTTGGCCGGGGACTCTGCCATCGTTCAAAGATGGCGGGCTCCCGACGCCTGCCGAGGAGGTTTGTCATGGAACAGAAATTTCCCTGGAAAGCCGTGACCGCGGGAGTGGCGGGCGCGGCGTCGCTGGTGGCTTTGGACTTGGCCCTGCGGCCTCTCTTCATGAAGTGGGGCGCGACGGACGAGGAGACCGACAAGGTATGGCCAGGCGATGAGCTGAGCCCGGACCCTGTCTCGATCGCCACGCGGGCGGTGACGGCACCTGGGCGTTCCTCCTCGCGCCGGTCGACAAGAAGATCACGCGGCTGGTGGTGCGCTCACGCAGCGGCGCGACCGCGGGAGCAGGTCGAATCCTGTTCTTCGACCCGATCCACTTCGTGATGGAGAGGAAGATGATGCTTGGAATTCGCAACCGCGTCGAGGCGCGTGGGAAGGCGAAAGCGGCGGTGCATTGAAGCACCTCACATCTCCATGATCTCGCCCAGGGTCTTGCGGACCAGGGGCAGATCGTCCGGCAGCCAGGCCTGGAAGCCCGGGCTGGCGAAGAGGGCGTGATCGCCGGGATAGGTGGGGACAAGGTAAAGCGGGAAGCGCGCGAAGATCTCGCGATCGGAACGCTTGCGGCGCGCCTGGACAGCCTGGCGGTGGACGGCGGCGCGGTCGAGGTTGCCGAGGAGCCAGGAGAGGCCGCGGAGTTGGGCGATGGTGCGCTCGTCGGTGAGGCGCGGCGGCTCAGGAGCGGAGTCCGGTGCGGACGGCGCGGCGCTTCCGAAGAGCTTGCGGGCTCCACGGCGGAGAAAATCCGAAGGGCCGTAGCCTTTCCAGCGGACTCTGAAGCCGTTCCAGGTCCAGGCCGGCGGGAGATGCGCGCTCGGCGGTGATGGCAGGGCATTTCCGTTCGGAGCGGTATTGGCGATGTGGCCGGCGTAGGGGTCGAGGCGCAAGGTCGCGCCGCCGGGGTTTTCGACGAGAAGCGCCTGGGTGCGCGAGACGAGGGTGAGGAGGAGCGCCGGCATGATGCGCTCCCAGAGACCCGCTTCGTAGTTCTTGTAGGCGGTCAAGTAGGCGTTGCGCTCGAAGAGGAAGCCGCGGTTGTAGAGGCCGAGGAGGTCGCTGGTGGCGCTCGAGCGGTGGTGGACGACGGCGCCGTGGGCGAAGATGATGCGCTCGCCGCCGGACCAGAGCCGCCAGCCGAGGTCGACGTCTTCCAGATAGGCGAAGTAGTCGTCGTCGAAGCCTCCGGCGTCGAGGAACGAGGCGCGGCGGATGAGCATGTTGCCGCCGCAGGCAAACGGCAGCTCGTCTCCCTCGGCCGGCACGTTCGCGGTCGCCAACGGCCGGCGGAAGTCGAGCTGGAAGGCGTGACCATCGAAGGTCATGACACCGCGCCCGAAGTCGAGACGCTCGCCGGTCCAGTCGATGATCTTGCCGGAGACGGCGGCGACGTCCGGCGGCGCGCCGGCCAGCGCCTTGACGAGCGCCTTGAGCCAGCCGCGCTGCGGCCGGGTGTCGTTGTTGAGAAAGGCCACGGCGTCGCCCGAGGCTTCGGCCACGAGGCGGTTGTTGCCGCCGCAGAAACCGAGGTTCGCCGCGCTCGCGATGAGGCGCACACGGGGGCTGCGCGGCAGGATCTCGGCGCGCAGCCAGCCGGCGGTGCCGTCGGTCGAGCCGTTGTCGAGCACCAGGATCTCGTAATCGACGCCGGGATCGTCCAACTCAGCCAACGCGGCGAGACAGGTCTCCAGATGCCGCCGGCCGTTCCAGGAGAGGATGGCGACCGCGATTTTATTAAGATGACTCACCGCACCAGCCTCCAACCGCGCAAACGCCGCCGGATGCGCAACGGCAGAGAATCGGGCGGCGCGGTAGTGCCCGGACGATGGACGAAGCGCTCCTTGGTCTCGTCGCGCTTCGGCTCGCGGCAGAAGCGGACAAGCGGAGCCAGCGCCTGATCCCAGCGGAACGCGGTCAACAGCTCGCGGGCGCCGGCTTGATGCCGTTCGCGCGCCGCGGCGTCTTCCACCGCTTCCGTCAGAGCAGCGGCGAGCGCGGGAGCGTCTCCTGGCGGCACCACCCAGCCGGCGTTGTGCTCGCGCAGCATGCGGCTCATGGCGCCGCCCGCGCTGGTAACCACCGGGCAGCCGGCGGCCATCGCGTCGAGAAAGCGGGTGCGCAGCGACAGACGCGTCTCCAGGCTCGGCCGGTGCGGCGCCACCAGGAGATCGACGTCGCGCAGCAGGTCGTAGCGGCGGTCGGCGGGAATCCAGTCGAGAATCCGCACCTGGCTGCCCCACCAGCCGAGCTGGCGGCAGCGCGCCTCCACCGCGGCCATGAGGCGCTGCGGTGTGCTCTCCGGGTTGGGATTGCGGATGAGGAACAGCCGCCAGCCCGGTTTTTCAGCCCGGCTCAGGGCTTCGAGCAGCGTCCAGGGGTCGTACCAGTCGTAGAGGCCACCGAAGAGGAGACGGACCTCGCCCGGCTCGCGCGGCGGCAGCACCGGCTGATGCTCCGGCAGCTCGTCGGGCACACCGAACGGAACCGGCGCGATGAGCGTGTCGAGATCCGGATCGCCGGCGAGACGTTCCGGATTGACGCGGCCGAGCGCGGCGAGGAAGCCGAGGTAGAACGTCCGCTGCTCCTCGGACGAGCAGAGGAAGAAATCGCCGCGCGACATCTGGAGCACCCAGGTGGCGTGATCGTTGCGGAACGGTCCGAATCCCAGGGTGTCGGCGTAGGTCAGATTCTCGATCAGCCAGGGATCGTACAGATCGATCGCCACCGGCAGCTCAGGAATCTCCAGGAGCACGTCGTTGGCGAGCTGCCCCTGCGCCACCGCCGCCTGGCAATCGCCCAGGATCTCGCGCAGGCGGCCTCGTTCGAAAAGGCGGATTGGCACGTTCAAGTCGCCGAGGCCGAGCGCGGCAGTCTCCGCGGGCTCGGCCGGCGAGATCAGGACGACGTCAAGGCCGTAGCGCGGCAGGCGGCGGGCCAGCTCGAGGTAGCGGATGCCGATGCCGGCCATCTTCGGCCGGATGGGCTCGCTGGAGACGAGGGCGATGCGGGTCATGAGGAAACTCGCCGCCGCAGGACCTCACCCCCGACCCCTCTCCCATCG